>JAGZWV010000075.1 GCA_018378775.1 Collinsella sp.
GCTGAGCTCCGGCACATCCTCGGGATTTCCGGTCTCGGCAATCTCGCACTGCAGCACATCCGCATAGTCAAAAATCTTCGGCTCGCCGCCGCGCTGATGCACGGCCCACTTGCGGCGCGTGGCATCCTGGTAGATAGCCGGCAAAAATGTAAACCGCGGCGGGTCCAAAATCGTATCCGTGATGGTAAACACATCGGAATCAAAGGCATCCTGCGGGTTTTTCTTCTTGAACAGCCCCATATCAGCCTCCCGTACTAGCATTAAACAACTCAAGCCGAATATAGCACCAATTTCAAGCCACCGCTTTAGCGCATCGGTGCGTGGCGCCTATGGCTCGCTCAGCGGAAGAGTTTACAGGCGAGGGCCGGGGTGGTTGGTATAGGTTTTGGAAGTGGGCTTCGCGAACTTCCAAAACCTATACCAACCACCCCGGCCCCGGCAATGTAATCCTGGCTGACCATAGTTGGATGCGCGGTCCACAAGGCGGTATCAGCAAAGTCCCTATTACATAAAAAAGAATCAGCCCCCGCAGATCGAAACGGTCGAGAGGGCCGCCTCCGGGCGGGTTACCTTGCTCCGGGAAGTTCGCGAAGCCCACTTCCTGGAGCAAGGTAACCCGCCCGGAGGCGGCCCCAGCGCGAGGCCGTCCCGCATGCCACCCCGTCCCGAATGCCTACCCGCACAGGGTGGCTACTAGGGGGATGGTCAGGATGGAACAGAGGATCGACAGGAAGGTG
Organism: Collinsella sp.; assembly: GCA_018378775.1. Classification (GTDB taxonomy): domain Bacteria; phylum Actinomycetota; class Coriobacteriia; order Coriobacteriales; family Coriobacteriaceae; genus Collinsella. Next base: position 738 of record JAGZWV010000075.1, read on the forward strand.
CACTGCATCATGGGGCGGGCGTCCTTGCCGTATTGGAGACAGTACAGCGTGCCGTTGCTGCCTACCGGCATTGCCATCTCGAGCACGAGTGTCGTGATAAACATGGGCGTCATGCCCGGCCAAACGCGAGCCACGGCAAGGCACGCCACGGGCACGATAACCAGACGGAATGCCACGGCGACATAGGCTCGCCAGTTGGTGAGCATCTCCAGCGGATGATACTTGGCGATGGACGACCCCATGAGCAGCAGCGCCGCCGGGGTGGTCATGGTGCCCACGATGGAAATCGAATCGCCCAGCACGCCCCAATCGGTCCAACCCGTCAACACGATCACGAGCACAACAAGGCTCGCGATAAGGCCGGGGTTTTTGCAGCAAGCGGCAAGGTTTCGCAGTTGCTTCTTCAGGCCGCCTCGTGTGCCACTAAAGAGCATGACACCGACGGTAAACATAAATATGTTGAGGGGGATGAGCGCAATCGAAGCATAGAGCAGCGCCTGCTTGCCAAGCACCGCCTGAACAACCGGAAACCCGATAAAACCGGCATTTCCAAAGAGCACGGCAAAGCGATACGAACACTCGGTTCCCTTAGGCACACGAAGGACAGCGGTAACGGCAAACGCGATTACGATCGCCACCACATACATGACAATAGACAAACCCATGAGCGAAAACGTATCGGCAACGCTCGGCAGCTGCACATCGTCACCCAGCGCCGACGAAAGCACCAAGCACGGCAACGCCACCTGAAGCAGCAGACGCGAAAGCTCGCGCTCAAACTCAGCCTTCATAAATCCCAGCTTGGAGATACACCACCCCAACAGGATCGGCAAAGAGACCGTCACCATCTGCAACGCCACGCTCGTAAAGCTCATCCACTCCCCCTCTTATCTATCCCACGAGGGCCGGGGTGCCTGCTTTGTTTTGAGAAGTGGGCTTCGCGAACTTCTCAAAACAAAGCAGGCACCCCGGCCCCGGCAATGTAATCCTAGCTGACCAAAGTTAGATGCGCAGTCTCCAGGGCAGCATCAGCAAAGTCACCATTGCATTAAAAAAAATTTCAGCCCCGCAGATCGAAACGGTCGAGAGGGCCGCCTCCGGGCGGGTTACCTTGCTCCGGGAAGTTCGCGAAGCCCACTTCCCGGAGCAAGGTAACCCGCCCGGAGGCGGCCCCAGCGCGAGGCCGTCCCGGATGCTATTCGTTGTCGCCAGCGGTCATTTGGGTTGCGGAGAGCGCGCCGTCGGCTGCGGTTGCGGCAGCGGCGTCGGGCCAGACCCAGTCGGTGAAGGCCGGGTGATCGTAGCCCTCGTCGCAAGCGAACTCGAAGGCTTCGGTGCGGAAGGCCTCCCACTCGTTGATCTGCTCGGCAAACTTGTCGGCATCGACCATACGCAGCACGTCGGCAGCCAGGGCCCAACGGTCCATGTTGTTCAGGCGCAGCATGTCGAACGGTGTGGTCGTGGAGCCCTTCTCCTCGTAGCCGTGGACGCGGAAGGCGTCGTGGCCGGGGCGGTTCCAGATCAGGCGGCGAATCGTGCCGGCATAGGCGTGGAAGGCAAAGAGAACGGGCTTCTCGCCGCAGCCGAAGAATTCAGCCCAGCGCTCGTCGCTGATGGCCTGGTCGTTCTCGCAGACGTTCTGGATCTTGAGCAGGTCGACCACGTTGACGAACCAAACCTTGATGCCCAGCTCGCGCAGCATGTCGGTTGCCGCCAGAGCCTCGAGCGTCGGCACGTCACCGCAGGTGGCAACGACGACATCGGCCTCGGCGAGCGAGGCGGCGGTCGATGCCCACTCCCAGGTCGCAACGCCCTCGGCAAGCTCGGCCTTGGCCTCGTCGACCGTCTGGAAGGTCGGGGCGGGCTGCTTGCCGCAGAAGATGGCGTTGACGCAGTCGGTGGACTGGTAGACGCGCTCGGCCACGGCAAGGGCCATGTTGGCATCTGCCGGATAGTAGGCGTTCACGATATGCGTTTCGTTGGCCTTGTTGAGCAGTAGGTCGATAAAGCCGGGGTCCTGGTGAGAGAAGCCGTTGTGGTCCTGGCGCCAGACGTGGCTCGACAGCAGAATGTTGAGGCCGCTGATGGGGGCACGCCACGGAATCTCACGCTTGGTGGCCTCGAGCCACTTGCAGTGCTGGTTGACCATGGAATCAACCACGTGGACAAAGCTCTCGTAGGAGCTCCACACGCCGGAGCGGCCGGTGAGCACGTAGGCCTCGAGGAAGCCCTCGCACTGATGCTCGGACAGCTGCTCGACGACCTTACCGGAACCAGCCAGCAGCTCATCGTTGGCCTCGTCCTCGTAGAAGCCGGCATCCCACTGCTTCTTGGTCACCCTGTAGGCAGCCTGCAGGCGGTTGGATGCGGTCTCGTCGGGGCCGAAGATGCGGAAGTCGTCCATGTTCTTGGCCAGGACATCGGCGGTGTACTCACCAAAGACGCGGGCGGCCTCGGTGGAGCCCCAGCCGTGACCCTTCTCGGCAACGGGGATCTCGTGGGCGTGGATGTCGGGCAGCTCGAGCTCGCGACGGACCTTGCCGCCGTTTGCGTTGGGGTTGGCACCAATGCGCAGCTCGCCGGTCGGCATAAAGGCCGTCACCTCGGGACGCACCTGGCCCTCGGGCGTAAAGAGCTCCTCGGGCTTGTAGGAACGCAGCCACTCACGCAGCACGCGGAAGTGCTCGTGGGTGTCCTTGGCGCTCGCCAGCGGCACCTGGTGCGCACGCCAGGAGTCCTCGGTCTTCTTGCCGTCGATCTGCTTGGGGCAGGTCCAGCCCTTGGGCGTGCGGAACACGATCATGGGGTAGGCCGGACGAGCGACGGTCTCGCCCGCGGCGGCTTGCGCCTGAGCGGTGGCCTTGATGTCGCAGATCTCGTCGAAGACCTGCTCAAACAGGGCGGCGAAACGCTCGTGGATGCTCGCGTGGCTCTCGTCGTCAAAGCCGGCGACAAAGAAGTGCGGCTTATAGCCCATACCCTCAAAGAACTTGGTGAGCTCCTCGTCGGACACGCGGGCAAGGATAGTGGGGTTGGCGATCTTATAGCCGTTGAGGTGCAGAATCGGCAGGACGATACCGTCGGTCGCCGGGTTCACGAGCTTGTTGGACTGCCAAGAGGTCGCGAGCGGACCGGTCTCGGACTCGCCATCGCCCACCACGGCCACGGCCAGCAGGCTCGGGTTGTCCATAACGGCGCCGTAGGCGTGGCTGAGCGTGTAGCCGAGCTCGCCGCCCTCGTGGATGGAACCGGGCGTCTCGGGCGCAAAGTGGCTCGGGATGCCGCCGGGATAGGAGAACTGGCGGAAGAACTTCTGCAGGCCGGCCTCGTCATTGGTGATGTCGGGGCGAATCTCGCGGTAGGTGCCGTCGAGCAGCGACTGAGCAGTACCGGCGGGGCCACCGTGACCAGGGCCCATCAAGAAGATAGCATTCTGGTTGTGGTCGGCGATCAGACGATTGACGTGACCGAACAGGAAGTTGATGCCGGGCGTGGTGCCCCAGTGGCCAACCAGGCGGTGCTTAACGTCCGGACGACCGAAGTCGCGCACCTCACCGGTTTTCTCGTCGACAAAGTCGGGGCGCATTAGCGGGTTAGAGCGAAGGTAGATCTGACCGACGGACAGATAGTTCGATGCGCGCCAATACAGGTCGACGCCCTCGAGCTCGGAAGCCGGCACCTCGTGGCCCAGCTTTTGCCACGGCGTCCCCAGTGTTTTAGCCATTGTTTATGTCCCTTCGCTGTGCGGTCGCCCTCCGATACGGCAACCTTTCGTTGGGACTAGTATATTTGCTAAAACGTTTTATCATGGTGAAAAAACGTTTTACCACCCTTATCAATCCCATCGATTAGCAAAACGCGACATTCACCTGCGGCATTGCCCGTCACAGGTGCTCCACATTCGGTCTCTGCAAATTGATAAACGTGTTTAGTTGTGTTTAGTAAGCTCGAGCACGCTGCCCTTAACGATAAGCGCCGGCTCCAGAACGACTTCTTCGGCACGTCTACCGCCCCTACCGGCAAGACGCTTGGACATGCAGCCAAAAGCATGCTCCGCAAGGACACCAGGATCCTGCTCAATCGCGGTCAGCGCCGGCTCAAAGAGAACGTCGGCCGCCGAGTTGTCATAGCTCACCACCGAGATATCGCCCGGGATGCTCTTCCCCATCTCGTGCAAGCGCTTGAGCAGACCGAGGGCGATGTTATCCGAACTTGCGAACACAGCGGTGGCATCAGTTGCGAGCACCGCCTCCGAGGCCTCATAGGCACTCGGAATGTAGTACTCGCTCTCAAACTCCAAACGTGCGTCGATAGGCAGGCCAACCTCGCGCAGCGCGCGCTCATAGCCGGCAAGTCGCTTACGCCCCGTATTGGAACGGCGCGCGTTAACCAAGCAGGCAATGCGACGGTGGCC
>JAGZWV010000076.1 GCA_018378775.1 Collinsella sp.
GAGTTCGACCGCGAGGAATAGGGCCCGTGCGTGCCCCTTTGCCGAATCCTTACCGGCGGTTCTGGACAATTAGGGTACGATGAACTAACTGCATATCGGGCGAATACGAAGGGTCCCTGTCCATGAAATACACCAAGCTCGAGCGTAACTGGGTTATGTACGATGTGGGCAATTCGGCGCTCGTGCTGCTCAATACCTCGGTGGTGCCCATTTACTTTAACGCCATCAATACCGGTGCTTCCTCGGCCGACCTGGTGGTCGCTTGGGGCAACGCACAGACGATTGCCTCGCTGGTCATCGCCATGCTCATGCCCATTCTGGGCGCGCTTGCCGACTACGCCGGCAACAAGATTAAGTTCTTCTTGGGCTTCTTCCTCACGGGCCTGGTGCTTTGCCTGGCGCAGGCTATCCCAATGTCCGCCATGGCATTTTTGACCGTGTACGTGCTGTGCACCATCGGCCTTAACTCTTCTATGACGTTCTACGACGCCATGCTGCCCGACATTACCACCGACGAGCGCATGGACGCCGTGTCCAGCTCGGGCTATGCCTGGGGCTATATCGGTTCCACCGTGCCGTTCGTCATCTGCCTGGCGCTCATCATGGGTGGCCCCGCTCTTGGCGTCCCCACCATGCTGGCAACGCGTCTGTCGTTTATCATCACCGGTGCCTGGTGGCTCATCTTTACCCTGCCGCTCATTCGCACCTATAAGCAAAAGTACGGTCGCGAGCGCGGTCCCGAGGACACCATCGGCCACATCGTGGGCGGTGTGTTCTCCGAGGTCGGACACACCATGCGCGAGATCGCCCACAACAAGACCGTGCTGGTCTACATGATCGCGTTCTTCTTCTATATCGATGGCGTCCACACGGTCATTTCCATGGCTACCAGCTACGGCTCGGCTTTGGGCATCGATTCGACGCAGCTGGTGCTGGCGCTGCTCGTTACGCAGTTCGTGGCCTTTCCGTCCGCCATCATCTACGGCAAGCTCGCCGGACGCGTGGGCACGCTCAACATGATCCTGGTGGCGGTCGCCGCCTACATGGGCATTGTGCTGTTTGCCGCGTTCTTCCTAAAGACCGCCTTTGAATTCTGGGTGCTTGCCATTATGGTCGGCCTGTTCCAGGGCGGCGTGCAGGCGCTTAGCCGTAGCTACTTTGGCCGCATTATCCCCAAGGAAAAGTCCAACGAGTACTACGGCTTCTTTGACATCTTCGGTCGCTATGCAAGCGTCATGGGCACTTTCCTAGTGTCGGTCGTCACCTCGCTGACCGGCAACCCGTCGCTGGGCGTCCTTTCCATTGGTGTGCTGCTGATCGTTGGCTTTATGCTGCTGGTCCGTCTGTCCCGCATGTCTCGGGCGGCAGAGCATGCCGCATAGGAGCGAGCGGCTATTGTGCCTGTCCACGGTACTCTTTTGGGGTTATCCGCAATAAACATTGCGACTTGCGAGCAATGATTTGCCCAAGTGGGTATGATGGAATCAGCTAGGTCGCGGGGCGTCGCCTGTGTTTGGCGGCGTCCCGTTTTTGTGTTGCAGGGAGGGTAAGGCATGAACGCCACAGTCGTGATTCCAACGTATTGGGCGGGCGATGACGCTTGCGCAAACGCCCCTGGCACCTATGACCATTCGACGCGACTCAACGCCGACAATCCCGAACTCGAACGCTGTCTGGCCTCGCTTGAGCAGGTGCGTGACATCCCACGCATCATCCTTTTGGTGGTCTGTCCCGTTTCTGCCACAGCCGATGTGTCGCTGCGCGTGCACGAGATTGTCGACGCGCATCCCACGCTCAAGGTCACCGTTGTCACCAACACCCAGGCCTCGCGCATCGCAGACCGGGTTGCTCAGATCGCGCCCAAGGGTTCGGGCGAGTGCGTGAGCCTGCGAGGCTACGGTGCCATCCGCAACATGGGGCTAGCCTGTGCCGCTGTGCTGGGGCATGACGCGGTTATCTTTTTGGATGACGATGAGACTGTCATCGACGCCGACTTTATGAAGCGCGCGACCTATGCGTTGGGGCAGCAGACGCGTCAGGGCTTGCCGATCTTGGTCAAGAGCGGCTATTTCTACGATCGCGACGGCTCGCCGCTGGCTCCCACGGACAAGGCGGGCATCTGCCATCGTTGGTGGACCAAGCGCATCGAGTTCAACCGTTGGATGAAAAAGGCGCTCTCGGGCACCCGCATCTCGCGCTCCAACTACGTGTGCGGCGGCCTGATGGCCCTGCACGCCCGCGCCTTTACGCGTGTGGCCTTTGACCCGTTTATCACCCGCGGCGAGGACTTGGATTACCTCTTTAACATGCGCATGTTTGGCTACGACGTGTGGTTCGATAACGAGTGGACCGTGCGCCATCTGCCTCCGGAGTCCGAAAAGCGCTCACCGCGCTTTATGCAGGATGTATACCGTTGGTACTACGAACGGGCCAAGTTGACATTCGCCGCGCATCAAAAGGAGCTCATTCCCGTTACGGCGGCATCGCTCATGCCCTACCCGGGCCCGTGGATTTCGCGCGAGCTCGACGACCGCGTGCGCAAGACCGCTATGGTCCGCAGCGTGTTTACCCGCGAGCATGAGGGCTACCTGCGCATCTGGCGCCATGGTATCGACGAGGCAAAGGCCTATGCGCGCCAAAACGCTGCAAGCTACCTGCGTTTCCAGAGCTTTTGGCCCAAGATCATGGACGGGCTTTGGCGTGACGCACAACTGATCAGTATCCTGGAGGGGGCCGAATGATCGACCGCCGCGCCCAGCGCGATAGTTCAATATCAATCTTTCGCATCATTGCCGTTGCCTGCGCCATTTGTGTGCTGGTGTACTTTATTTTTGCCTTGGTGACCGGTATCGAGCCGATCGCCACGGTGATTGCCTGCGCGCTGCTGTGCATCTTTCTGTGCATCTTTATCTTTTTGACGCTCAATCCCGATTCGGTGCGCTCCCAGTACACCGAGGAGACGCTCTCGGTGGCCTCGGCCATGCTCGAGGACATTAAGGGCGGTCTGACGCAGGAGTCGGCGCGTTTGGTGTGCCGGCGCATTTTGCCCGAGACGCGCGCCATGACGGTGGCCATCACCGACGAGGACAACGTGCTTGCCTGCGCGGGCGAGTTTGAGGAAAAACTGCTGCCCGATACTCCCATCCACACGCTTGCCACACGCTACGTTATCGAACATGGCATCGTGCAGTCGTTCAACCGTATGGTGGATGTCGTGGGCTCGGACGGCTCGCACAACCAAGTCCCCGCCGGCATTATCGCCCCCATCAAGGTGGGCGATCGTACCGTCGGCACGCTCAAGTTCTACTACAAGACCCCGCGCGCCGTCGACCGTACCCAGTATGCGCTTGCCTCGGGCTTTGCCGAGATCTTGTCCACGCAGCTCGCCATCCACGAGCTCGAGGTGCAAAAGGAACTCACGGCGCGCGCCGAGGTGCGTGCGCTGCAGGCGCAGATTAACCCGCACTTCCTGTTCAACACGCTGAACACCATTGCATCGTTTACGCGCACCGACCCGCTGCGGGCCCGCGAACTGCTTCGTGAGTTCTCATCGTTCTATCGTGCCACGCTCGACAACTCGGGATCGCTCATTCCGGTCTCGCGCGAGGTTGCACAGACCAAGCGCTACCTTACCTTTGAGAAGGCCCGCTTTGGCGAGGACCGCGTGCTTGCGATGTTCGATGTGTCCGAGGATGTGGAAGATACGCTGGTGCCGGCGTTCGTGATCCAGCCGATTGTCGAGAACGCCGTACGTCATGGTATGGGCGATGACGACGCCCTGAGGATCGACGTTACCGTTCACCAAGACGGCGAGGATGCAATCTTGATTGCCGTGGCCGATAATGGCGTGGGCATGGATGAGGGTACCGCCGCCAGACTGTTTGACGAGCGCTCTGCCCGTCCCGACGCCAGCTCTCCCCAGGGTGGCGGCGCCGGTGTGGCCATGCACAATATTTCGGAGCGCATCCATCGCTTTTATGGGCCGCACTCCTATACGCGTGTCGAATCGGCGCCGGGCAAGGGCACCAAAGTGCTCCTTCATCTTGATTTGTCAGAGAGCATCTTTGACATTCAAGAGTAAAATAAAAGGCTACGGGCTCAACGTCATGCGACGGATGCCCGGCGTAGTTAGTTGACGAAAGGTTTTATCCCTATGCTGCGTGCGATGATTGTGGATGATGAGGCGCCGGCTCGCTCGGAGCTTCGCTTCCTGCTCGAGCAAACGGGCAAGATCGGCACGATCACGGAGGCGTCGAGCGTCCGCTCCGCCATCGAGATGCTTATGGAAAGTCGCGTGGATGTCGTGTTTCTCGATATCTCGATGCCTGGTGCCTCGGGCCTGCAACTTGCCGAGGCGCTGCATAAGCTCAAAAATCCGCCGGCGATCGTGTTTGTGACTGCGTATAGTGACCATGCGGTCGAGGCATTCGACGTGGATGCCGTCGATTATCTGATGAAGCCGGTCGAGGAAGCTCGCTTGGATCGCGCGATCGAGAAGGTCATGCAACGCACCAAGCCGGTTACGGACAGCAAGGTGACCATCGAGCGTATCCCGGTGGAAAAGGGCGGCCGCAAGGTGCTCATTCCCGTGGACGACATTCGCTTTATCATGGCCAAGGACGATTACTCCTGCATCTATACCGTCGATGATCGCTTTTTGTCGACGACCTCGCTGGCGCAGTTTGAGGCCAAGCTCTGCGACTTTGGCTTCTTCCGTGTTCACCGCCGCTATATCGTCAACTTGGCGTGCGTCACGGACGTGGAGACGGTGCCCTCGGGTGCCATCCAGCTGGGCATTACGGGCGTCGACGAACGCGTGCCGGTTTCGCGCCGCCGCGTCGTGCCGCTCAAGAAGGCTCTGAGTCTCTAGCACACTGGCCCCGCAGCCCTGTAGACCCATCGTCTGGGCAAGCAGGCCAGGTACACATACGAGCAGAAGGTCGCCGCAGCCTCCGCCGTGGTCGACGGCGGCATGACGAAGGCCGAGGCGATGGCGGCGTTCGGCATAATGTCGATGTCGCCGCTCAAGAGATGGTGCGCGCTCTACCGCCGGGGCGGCGCGGAGGCCCTGCGCCCGAGGCCCAAGGGCCGGCCGAGCGGTTCCAAGGCGAGGCCGCGGACCCGCGAGGAGGAGCTCGAGGAGCGCTGCCGAAGGCTCGAGACCGAGGTGGCCTACCTAAAAAATTGCGTGCCCTGGTCGAGAGGGACGGGCTCTGACCAGGGCGAAGGTCGAGGCCGTGAGGGTCCTGCGCGAAGAGGGGCACGGGCTGGGGCGCCTGCTGGAGTGCGCCGGCATGGCCCGGTCCAGCTACTACTACGCGCTGTCGCACCCGAAGGCTCCCACCAGGCCCGAGCTCTGGGAGGCCGCCGCCGAGATATTCTCGCGCACCGCCAACGGGTGCGGCCACAGGCAGATCGCCATGTGCCTGCGCGCCGAGCAGGGCGTGCGCATAGCCTACAAGACCGCGCTGAAGATGATGCGCGAGATGGGCATCAGCTGCGGGATCCGCCGCGAGACCGACTACCACAGGTACAACTCGTACAGGGGCAAGGTCGGAAAGACCTTCGAGAACGTCATCGGGCGCGACTTCGCCGCCGACGGGCCGTGGGAGAAGATGGGCACCGACGTCACCGAGTTCAAACAGCCCTGGGGCAAGGCCTACTTCGCGCCGGTCTACGACTTCGGCAGCAAGGAGATCGTCGCCTGGTCCACGTCGCTGCACCCCAACATGGCTCAGCAGCACGAGCTGCTCGACCAGCTCGTGTCCAAGAAGCCCAAGGGCTCCAGGCCGATCCTGCACTCGGACATGGGCTGGCAGTACCAGCAGGCCGGTTGGTGCAGGCGGTTGGAGGAGGCCGGCGTGGTGCAGAGCATGTCCCGGAAGGGCAACTGCATCGACAACGGCGCGACGGAGCAGGTGTTCGGCCACATCAAGGACGAGTTCTTCCGCGGAAGGACGTGGCCGGACTTCGAGTCCTTCAAGGCGGACCTCGACGACATCGTGGTCCATTGGAACACGAGGAGGCGCCAGGTTAAACTGAAGGGACTGACCCCGGAGGAGTTCCGGAGACAGTCCCTTGCGGCGTAGTTCTTATTTAAGCCGTCCAGGTTTTGGGGTGCAGTTCACTGCGGAGCCGTGGGGCTTTTTTGTATGTATCTGCCGAATCGTTTTTTGCGGAAGGGATCCCATGAACAGCGCAAGCGCCAAGCGCATCGACATCATCTCGGACACCCACGGCTATTTATCGCCTGCGCTCTTGGATGAGCTTGAGGGCGCAGACCTGATCATCCACGCCGGCGATCTCACGTCAGAGATGGACTACGAGCACCTATGCACCATCGCCCCCGTGCGGGCCGTACTGGGCAACAACGATTACTACCGCGACTACGGTCCCGATGTAGACCGTCTTGCGCTCTTTACCTACGAAGGCCTCAAATTCGCCGTAGCCCACTACCGCGAAGACCTTCCGGTGGGATCCGTAGACGTAGCCATCAATGGTCACACCCACGTAACCAAAGAAGCCCAAGTGGGCCGTTGTTTAGTCCTCAACCCGGGCAGCGCTAGCTACCCCAGAGGCACCCGAGGCCCCACCATGGCCAGAATGCTAGTAAAAGACGGCAAGATCATAAGCACCAAATTTATTGATCTAGAGTAACCACAACAAAAACGGGGGATGCAAATGCGTCCCCCGTTTCCATTTGAGCCAAAGGCAGAGCTTCAACAAAAACAATCAGACCAACCCCGCCGAGGAGCACGCGGGCTAGCCGCGCAGCGGCGCACGCCCGCAAAACTGGTTGAATAATGTGACGGCAGGGAGGGCTTCCGGGGCTGAGGGCGGGGGTTAAGTTTGTCGCGAGTTCCGCACGCAAAGGAAAGCACTTAATGTGCTTTCCGTCTTGCGCAGGACTGTAGAGCAGCAAACTTAACCCCCG
>JAGZWV010000008.1 GCA_018378775.1 Collinsella sp.
GTTTTGGAGCAGTGTCGATCTAACTGGTAATCAAACGCAAAAAAAACAGGGGGTATTGCACTTGCGTTTTGGAGCAGTGTCGATCTAACTGGTAATCAAACCCGGAGGCGGCACGTTCTACTACCGCGCGCGTTTTGGAGCAGTGTCGATCTAACTGGTAATCAAACATACCCAAAAAACGGCGAACGCTAAAAAGTTTTGGAGCAGTGTCGATCTAACTGGTAATCAAACCATCACGGGCATCGTGACGTGGCTCACGGGTTTTGGAGCAGTGTCGATCTAACTGGTAATCAAACCTTGCTCGTGACAGGGCTTATCGCGCTGCGTTTTGGAGCAGTGTCGATCTAACTGGTAATCAAACCCGAGGGCATGACCGAACAGCTCGACGGCCGTTTTGGAGCAGTGTCGATCTAACTGGTAATCAAACGCCTCCGATTGTCCCGACCACGCCCTCGCGTTTTGGAGCAGTGTCGATCTAACTGGTAATCAAACCCATCGGGAATCGAGCCGTGCACCTTTCGGGTTTTGGAGCAGTGTCGATCTAACTGGTAATCAAACCACTCTGGCGCACTTTTTGCGTACTTCCTCGTTTTGGAGCAGTGTCGATCTAACTGGTAATCAAACAATCGGTACGACCGTACACCGCGCCGGTATGTTTTGGAGCAGTGTCGATCTAACTGGTAATCAAACGGTTGACCCGGAAGACCGTTACAGCGCCGGTTTTGGAGCAGTGTCGATCTAACTGGTAATCAAACCGTATACCTGCACGGCCTTGTCGATCAGCTGTTTTGGAGCAGTGTCGATCTAACTGGTAATCAAACCTCAGCTCAATCTTTGTCTCTTTGACTAAGTTTTGGAGCAGTGTCGATCTAACTGGTAATCAAACATTCTGCATCGCCGATTCCCAAGAAACTTCGTTTTGGAGCAGTGTCGATCTAACTGGTAATCAAACATTAGCCGGGCTAAAGGCATTAAAATCTGTATTTTGGAGCAGTGTCGATCTAACTGGTAATCAAACTGACGCACCTCTCGTGATTGCAGCATCCAGTTTTGGAGCAGTGTCGATCTAACTGGTAATCAAACGGAGACCGCAGCACTGCCATTGTGCTAGCCAGGTGTGTATAATCTGATTTGAAAAGCCCTGGGCGTGCTGGATAGCTAACCTGGGGCTTATTTCTTTATGTCGTCTATGGCCCCGCCCCTGGGTTTTGGAGCAGTGTCGATCTAACTGGTAATCAAACGAGGTTTATTTGAGGCCGAAGCTCACTGAGTTTTGGAGCAGTGTCGATCTGACTGGTAATTAAACTGGGACAATGTGCAGGCTTTTCGATGACGAGGAACTGCATGTGCGCTGCGTGATGATGTTCAAGCGCGAGCTGCTGGAATCGCATTACATGGCTCAGGGAACGGACTAGCTCGCAGCCTACGACGCTGCGGACCTGCGGTACAGTTACCAGGACACATTGGACGCATGGTTGGATGAGGTAGAGTGGCCAGAAGATGCTCGAGTTTAAGAAGATCGAAGACGACGGTAATGTCGCGACGTTCGAATACTATCCCGAGGGCAAGGGAGAGCCGGGTACCTTGGTCCTCGACCGCAGCGTCGGTATCGTTTCCGTTCTGTCCATATCGCCGAACGATAGGCATGGGCGCTATGCGGAGCACATGTTCGCAGAGGCTCGCCGCATGCTGCGCGATGGTAGCGTACGGGATGGCGGCACCGTTTTCTGGTACTAGCCAAGCACACAACCGCATAGTCTTGGCGCAGTGTCGATCTGGCTGGTAATCAAACGACAATATAATCTGTTATTACTGCTAGCCGGCGGCTGCCACGAGCGGTTGCCCTTGTCTGGAGTTGATGTCACCATGTCCGATGCAAACGCCGAGTTTATCGACGCGTTAATCCGGTTGTTACTCGAGCCGGTGTTTTTTCCTTTACGCTATTTCTGATTATCGCTGCGATAGCAATTATTATTGCAATCCTTAATATTCTACTGGGCGGCTAGCGGCTCCCGTATCGATAAAGCGGGCGTAGCGCCCGGCTCCGGTTTTTGAGCGGTTTCAATACTCATAATGGGGCGTGCGCTATGCCTCCGACTGCGCCATGGACCTGTTGAAAGTTGGTCTGCGTGCGCACGCGGGCTTTCGTCGGCGGTTCGTCCGACGAGCATCTGTGGTGATAGATGCGGTAGATGTAAATAAACAGTGGAACGGCTGCAAAAGAGCCGCCTCACTGGGTAGAATCAGGTTATGCCGCGGAACCCGCTCCTCAGTCGGTCAACTTTGGAAGCGCGGGCAACGCAGGTGCTATCGTCTAAAGGGCCGGCTGCAACCGGCCCTTTTCATGACTCCCTTCGCTATCCGTTACTGCTTATATTCCCGCCAGATCGAGTAGAGGTTCCGGGCAATGCCGGTCACATACATCGAGAGGCGCAGGATTTCAAGAAACAAGTTCATAGGCTTCACCCCAATCAGAGATCAGAGCGTTGCCCGCAGGCGGATTCCGCGGCAGTCAAGATTTTACCTCACAGGCCGCGGTGGGAGACATCCTACTCACCCCCTGGTTTGGAGCAGTGTCGATCTAACGGGCAATCAAACCTCTAGCACTCTTTGAATTGAGCAAGCATCTGCCCGAAGAAGCTTAGTTCGGATGGCTCATAAATGAGCGAACCGCCGTCCGCGGTCCTGTAGACCCCGCAGGGGAGGTAACGCCCGTCGGGGAGGACATAGAGGTTGGCTTCTTCCTTTAGTCCTGCTGGAAATAGCGGAATCCCGTTTTCGTCCACTTGGAACTCGTCTATATTCGCGATCTTCCTCTCCATGATGCCACCTGGATTGTTTCTGTTGCCGCTGCGATCTAAAACAAGCAGCTCTCAATCAGCTCCTTGCCGCGTAGGGTGTCTATCCACTCCCGTGGAATTGCATCGATACCGTATGCCGTGCCGGCGAGGGCGCCTGCGACGGCTGCGGTGGTGTCAGTGTCGTCGCCCAGGTTGACGGCGGCAAGCACACAATCTTCGTAGCTGCTGGTGTTGACGAAACACCAGGTGGCTGCCTTAAGCGTGTCACGCACGAAGCCACCTGATCTGATTTCCTGCTTTGGCACGCCTTTCAAATGAAGCGTCCACGAGGGGAACACGTCGTTCATCACGCCCCTCATCAGCTCGACAAATATGACGCATGCGTCGGTCGACGTTCTGTGGGCGTGCGTGATCGCAGAGACCTCGCGGATCTCGTTGTCCGTTGCATCGGTGAACGCCAAGGGCGAGATGCGCATGAGCGAACCGTTGCCGTTGTCGCGTTCGCCGGAGCCACCTTTGCCGGTGTGCAGGGCGCGAGCAGTCGTGCCGCCGTAATCGAAAACGCCGTCGATCGTATACTCGCCACGGGCAATCCAGCCTACGAACTTGTCGCGCATGTCTGCGGTGTCGATGTGCCCAAGCTCCCTAATCGAGTCGCAGGTAGCAAGCGTCATGGACGTGTCATCGCTCCAGGTGCCGGCGGGCTGCCCATGCGTGCCGTAGCCGATCATGTCGGTGCATTCGAACGCGCCACGAGGTCTGAACTCGTAGGGAACGCCCAGCGCGTCGCCGACGGCGAGCCCATAGATGCAGTCGCGCAGTGTTGTTTTCGGTCTGTCTGCCATGGGAAACACCTCTCGTACTTTGGATTGAGGATGCGCAGCTTCCTGCGGCAATGTGTCCAGCCCAATTCGGAACGCAGTGAGTTCCGAATTGGGAGAGCTTGTCAGCTAATCTGACAAATGAAAAAACCCGCAACGCTATTGCTTTATACAGCAATAGGGACCTCTTTTGGGCGCCCTGCCTTTGGTGCGTCGGCGAGTCGTGCCTCGATGGAAGCTTTGGACACCATGCGCTTGGCGCCGTCCTTCCATGAATCCAACATTCCTGCATTTATCAGTTGCGATACCCGTGCTGAGCTAACACCGAGCATACGTGCGGCATCCGCTGCGGTGACGGCGGGGGTGTCGCCGAGCTCGCGGCTGACGGCCACGGCGATAATCTTGCCGCCGTGTTGTGGCTGGTGTCCAAAGTCCGGCGCGGGAAGATCGACGCCGCCCATAAGGTGATCGTCGACCATACATGCGAGAAAATCGGCGGCGCTTTCGACGGCGTCGTTTAGGTCGGATCCGAACGTTCCTCCTCCGCCCAGCGAGTCACATGGCACAGCATCGACAATGCCGTCCGAATCAAAGAACTCGAATTCCCATACGTAAACCATGTAAGACCTCCTCCGATGCCGGCGATTTGAGGAACATCCTAAGAGCCCACCAAGCGCATCGAACACCTTTATTGTCTCTAGTTTAAAGCCTCGTGCGGACACGATTTGGCGCTCTGCGCACGACCGCGAAAAGGGTTTGCGGTGACTAAAATGTGGTCATAGAGATGGTTTTATCGAACTCCATGGGGGTGGCGCGCGTGGATAACAACACGTTGCTGTTTCACGATAAGGGTGCCGGCGTTTTCAAGGGAATAAGCATCTATCCCAATCGCATCGAGGCGGTCGTGAAGAACGACTTCTTCGGTACCCATACCAAGATCGTCTACCTCAAGGACATTACGGGTGTCAACGGGGTCAAGGGTAAGCGCGTGTTCCTCCGTAATAGGTTGCTGACCGCCTGTTCCTACAGGCTGAGCAGTCACTCCCAGGCTCAGGAATTTGTCAGCGTGCTCAATATGGTGATGTGACCGGGCGCTTTCGAACACAAAAAACCGGGATGCAAGGAGTCGCACCTTGCATCCCGGCTGAGCTAAAACGGCGCTGCTGCATGCCGTTGGAGCTTTAGCGCTTAATCTCGATATCCTCGAGCTTAACGTCCATGGCCTCGGTCTTGGCCTCGGCGATATCATCGGCAAACTCCAGGGACTTCATCATGGTCTCGACGGCGTCCTTGTGTTCCTCGACGTTGTCGATACGCACGTACACGCTGCCGCCGTCAACGTCGGTGAAGTACTCGGTCGTCACGCCGCCCGAGTGCGTAAAGTAGGCGCTGCGCCAGGTCTTGCCGTTGTACTTAACGGGATCGCTCTCGGTCCATCCGGAGTTGGCCTTCCACTTTGCCTCGTAGTCAAACAGTTCATCGGCGTTCTTGTCAGGATCGAAGACGGGGATGAAGCGGTCGCTGGCATGCTCGCTCTCGGTGAACTTAAACTGGGCCCTGTCGGCGGTATCGCCTGCGACGTCTGTGATTTCGACGCCCTCGGGGACTTCGACCTTAAACCAAATGAAGTCGGTCCTCATATCCACGGCTGGTTTTTCTGCTCCGCCGCCACCGCCACTTCCGGTAGCGCCGCCGCTGCCACCGCAGCCCACCAGGGCAACTGCGGCAAAGAGACTGATGCAGAGGGTGAGAATCGCAAAGGCCTTCTTTTTCATGGTCGTGTCCTCCTCGATCTGTAACCGCCCATGGATTACCTGCCTTTACTGTACGCGCGAGCGGCTCGTTCAGGTGGGCCATGTGTCCCATTCTGGGGGCCTGATTTGCGCCGACAAGTGGCAATATGCTCGGGCGTAAAAGAGGGAAGGGCCGGCCGATCCGATCCTCCCCTGGCTGGGCGTCCGATCATTTAATGACTGCGCATGCGATGCTGCGTGCGATCCCCTAATGCTTGATCTCGATGCTCGAAATCTCGACTTCGCGTGCCTCGGCAACTGCCTTCGCCATGTCATCGGGAAACTCGATGGAGTTGAGGAGCGCCTCGGCTTCTTTCTTATGCAGATCGAAGTTCGAGATGAGGACGTAGACGCTTCCCGGCTCAACGTCGGTAAAGAGGAGGGTTGAGACGCCGCTGTTGTCCTCGTACGTTCCGACGAGCCACGTCCTGCCGTTATACTCGACGGACCCGCCATCCTTCCAACGGAACGTATCACCTTTCTTTTCTGCCTGGTCGGCGTGGGATTCCTCTGCCGTCAGCGCTTTTTTCCAAACGGGGATAAAGCGATCGGCCGAACCGTTCTCGTCTTCGGGGAAGGTGAGCTGGACCCTGTCGGCATTCTTGCCAGCGGAGTCGCTTACGCCAACGCCCTCGGGCATCTCGACCTTAAACCAAATGAAGTCAGTCTTCTTGGCAACGGGGGCCGTTTCCTTGCCTTCGCTCTTTGAGGTGCTGCCGCCCCCGCCCGATGCGTTCCCGCCGCAGCCGACAAGGGCAAACGCGGCAAAGAGGGCGATGCAAAGGGAAAGGATCGATAGGGTCTTTTTCTTCATGGTGGCGTCCTCCTTGTCTGCCGATGACATCACGGCGCCGCGGGTTGTTGGGGTACTGATTGCGCTGGCGGCGGATGTCTCTGTGTACTGTGCGGCTCATGCCTCCGTTCATCGCTTGTGGCCGTTGCGCGGCCGTTCCCCAACGGGTTCCTTACTTATAGATATGCCCCAGCTTGTGCTGCCCGGGAGTCTCGAAAGGTGGGCCATATGTCCCATGTTTGCGTGTGCGGGCTTGCCGCAATGTGGGCCTGGCACTGGGCAAGCGTGCGGCTTGGTTGATTCTCCCAATGTTGCGCAACAGCGATGCCGGTTTAAGGTTTTGGACTTGGCTGTGACAAAGCTAAACTACGAAAGGTCGAACGATGTTCTGTCAAAAATGCGGACAGCAAGTGCCTGATGGATCGACGTTTTGTACGCACTGTGGGGCCTCGCTGGTGGGTGGCTCCGCGCCGACGCCTGCGGGCGCCGATTCTTCCCCTGCCCCGGGCTTAACCCAATCGATGCCGCCGGTCGTTCCTGCGCCTCAAAAGCCCAAGAGCAAGGCGCCGATCATCATAGCTGTGGCATGTGCCGCTGTGGTCCTCATCGGTGGCGGCACGGTGTTTGCGCTTACGGTGCTCAACGGGTCAAAGAGCTCCGGCACGCAGATTTCGGTGATCGATACCGGATCTTCGGACGAGAAAGATTCTTCTGCCAAGAAGAAGAGCGACAAGTCCAAGTCCAAGGAATCCTCGGCGTCCGATGACGAGGCCGTCCCCGGGGACGAGTCGGCATACTACGGTTCGGGCGATTCGGACGATTACCTGACCGACGTGCATACGTACACGAACGACATGCATCCTTATAGCATGTCGATTCCCAACCGTTTTGAGATGGAAGATACTCCCAGCGGCAGCAGCACAATGTACGAGGATCCGGAGACGGGTTTTGTGATCAGCCTGTCTGGCTACGTCAACATTAACGACGAAACTGCACACGAGATGTTTGTCGATGAGGACACCTCGGGCAAGGCCGACCTCTATACCGCGGAGGGCGACAACTGGTACGTGGTTTCGTGGCGCGAGGGCGACATGATTACGTACACAAAGACGATTGTCACGGATTCGACGGTCGCCACGGCGTCTCTGGAATACTCGACCGCGAACAGCGACATGGGGTCGAAGATTATCGACACGCTGCTGCCGACATTCCAGGTGGACTAGGCATCCGTGCCTATAACCGGCAATCGGAAACGCCGATAGCCAGAGCTCCTGACAGCCTTTGTCTTATGGGCTAGACTGGGCTTGAATAAGATCGATGAATGGGACAACCGCTTCCTGGCGTCGTTGTCCCATTTTTTATTATGCGTGCGGCCCGTGGTGGCCGGCGCGGTGGGCAGGGGTGTTTCGATGAGCCAAGAGATGATGGATAAAACCTGTCGCGGTTTTGCCGAGGCGTTGGCTGCACGCGAGCCGGTTCCCGGCGGCGGCAGCGCCAGCGCGTTTGTGGGAGCGCTGGGTGCCTCGCTGTGCGGGATGGTTGCTCGCTATGGCGCGACCAATCCCGCGCTTGCCGATCGCGCGGACGATCTGACGCACGCGTTTGCCCAGGCAGACGAGCTGGCTCAGGAGCTTGTGGGTCTGGTTGCCGAGGACGTTCGTGCGTACGGCCAAGTGTCGGCGGCGTACGGTATTCCGTGCGATGATCCGGCTCGACCGGCTGCGATTCAGGACGCGTTGCACGTGGCCGCCATGCCGCCGTATCGGATCATGGACACCTGCGGGCGCGCGCTGGCGCTGCTTGAGGACATGGCCGATAAGGGCTCGCGCCAGCTGCTGTCCGACGTGGCGTGCGGTGCCGTGTTCTGCCGCGCCGCCATGCAGGGAGCGAGCCTGACGCTCTTTGCCAACACTACGTCTATGAAAGACCGGGCGCGCGCCGAGGAGCTCGAGGCGGCGTGCGATGAGCTGCTGGATACGTGGCTGCCGCGCGCCGATGCGCTGGCGCGCCGCGCCGCCGACGCCGCCAGGAAGAGGGGATAGCCATGGCAGAGCTGCTCAAAGGGGCTCCCGCTGCCCGCGCTTTGACCGAGGAACTCGCTGCTCGCTGCGCCGCTCTGCGCGAGCGCGGTGTTGTGCCGACGCTGGCCATCGTGCGTGTGGGCGAGCGCGAGGACGACCTGTCCTACGAGCGCGGTGCCCTCAAGCGCTGCGAGAAGGTTGGCATTGAGGCTCGTCGCGTTTTGCTCCCTGCCGATGTTTCGCAGGATGAGCTGCTGGCGGCTATTAAGGACATCAATGCCGAACCCGCTGTTCACGGATGCCTGATGTTTCGTCCACTGCCCGCTGGGCTTGACGAGGATGCAGTTGCCGCGGCACTCGATCCTGCCAAGGATGTTGACTCCATGACGCCGGCCTCGCTGCTTACCACGCTTTCGGGGCGAGGCGAGGGCTTTGCTCCCTGCACGGCCGAGGCCGTGCTGGCGTTGCTGGACCATTACGACGTTGAGCTGGATGGGGCCAAGGTCGTGATCATCGGTCGATCGCTGGTGATTGGCCGTCCCGTTGCCGCCATGCTTACGGCTCGCAATGCCACGGTGACGACATGCCATACGCATACGCGCGACTTGGCTGCCGAGTGCCGTTCTGCCGACATTGTTGTTGCCGCGGTTGGACGTGCGCGCACGATTGGCGCGGATGCGGTTCGCGAGGGCCAAACGATCATCGATGTGGGCATCAACTGGGATGAGGACGCCGGCAAGCTGGTCGGCGACGTCGATTTTGATGCTGCGGAGCCGATCGTTAACGCCATCACACCCGTGCCGGGCGGCGTGGGGGCTGTGACCACTGCGATTCTCGCCAAGCACGTGATCGTGGCGGCGGAGCGCGCATCGAAATAGGCGTTTTGGGCTGTTTGAGGGGTTAGCCATATACCACGTGGTCATAAAACGCCAAATATGAGTACTGTTGCCAAGATAGTCACATATGTTTTACGTCTTTTAGACTCCCTAACGATATTCATTCTCGTCGGGGAGCCCATTTTATTGAACATATGGGGAATAACGTTGTCTTGCTTTTGGACAATTGGGGATTTCCGGCACTCATTACAAGGAAATTTGCTGTTACTAAATTGGTGACAGTACTCATATTTGGCATTTTTTGCCCACAGGGGCTGCCGGGGCGGCGGTTTCGCCCTTTTTGCGCCGAAGCGATACACTGTTGCCGTTTGATTTCTTCGCTCAAGGAGGATGCGCATGCCGTGCACAACGATTTTGGTTGGTAAGAACGCGAGCTACGACGGGTCGACGCTTGTCGCCCGCAACGAGGACTCGTCCAACGGAGTGTTTGAGCCCAAGCGCATGCGCGTGGTGCACCCCGACGAGCAACCGCGTGTCTACACGAGTGTTCTAAGCCACCTGACCATTGAGCTGCCCGACAATCCCATGCGTTACACAAGCGTCCCCGACGTCGTCCCAGGTCATGGCATTTGGGCTGAGGCCGGCTTCAACGAGCTCAATGTTGGCATGTCCGCAACCGAGACGCTCACCACCAACGAGCGCGTCCGCGGCGCCGATCCGCTTGTCGACTACGTGCCCGCCAAGGGCAACGAGGGCGAGGACGGCTATGTTCCGGCGCAGCCCGGCGGTCTGGGCGAGGAGGACATGGTGACCCTGGTGCTGCCGTATGCCAAGTCCGCCCGCGACGGTGTGCGTATCCTGGGCGAGCTGCTCGAGCGCTACGGCACCTATGAGAACAACGGCATTGCCTTTAGTGACGTTGACGAGATCTGGTGGCTCGAGACCATCGGCGGCCACCACTGGATCGCCAAGCGCGTGCCCGATGACGCCTATGTGACCATGCCCAACCAGCTGGGTATCGACGGCTTTGACCTGGACGATGCCGAGGGCACCCAGGCAGATCATATGTGCTCTGCCGACCTGCGCTCCTGGATGGCCGAGTGGCATCTGGACCTGACGCTGGGCGTCGGGGGCGACGGTCCGGCGACGGTCTTTAACCCGCGCGAGGCCTTTGGCTCGCACAGCGACAGTGACCACGTCTATAACACGCCGCGCGCCTGGTATATGCAGCGCTGCCTCAACCCCAGCGATGTATGGGACGGTCCCGACGCCGACTACACGCCCGAGAGCGACGACATCCCTTGGAGCCGCGTGCCCGAGCGCAAGGTGACCATCGAGGACATCAAGTACGTGCTTTCGAGCCACTACCAGGGCACGGAGTACGACTGCTACGGCAGCAAGGGCACGCCCGCCACGCGCGGTGCCTATCGTCCCATCGGCATCAACCGCAACAGCCAGCTTGCCGTGTTGCAGCTGCGTCCCTATGTACAGCCGGCGTATCGCGCCGTGCAGTGGATGGCGTTTGGCTCTAACTCGTTTAACGCGCTCGTGCCGCTGTACGCCAATGTCGAGACCATGCCCGAGTACTATGCCGACACGCAGGCTCGCGTGACGTCCGAGAATTTCTACTGGGCCAACCGCCTGATCGGCGCGCTGGCCGACGTCCGCTTCCATGAGTGCGGCCGCGCAGTCGAGGATTATCAGGAGAAGGTCGGCGGCATGGGCCACAAGCAGATTCATGACGTCGACGCTGCCGTAGCCGTTCTGCCCGAGGCCGAGGTGCCTGCCGAGCTTGCACGCGCCAACGAGGAGTTTGCCGAGCTCGTGCGCGTGGAGACCGATGCCCTGTTGGGCAAGGTGCTCTACACCACGAGCTGCGCCATGAAGAACTCTTTCGCGATGAACGACAACGTGAGATAGGGATTTCCCGTCGATCGAATAGCGCTTAAACGCTTTGTCGCTTTCGCTCGATCTTGGGTACAAGAACGCCAATGCAGTTGTTTGTGATTGGAGACAACCATGGTTATGAAACTCGATCAGCTTGTTAACGGCGCCATCAACGTGGGCTTCGGCGCCGCCGCCGTTGCCGTCGAGGGCAGCAAGAAGGTTCTCGACGACCTTAACACCAAGGGCGAGCAGGTGCGCAAGGACGTAGGCGCCCCCGGTATCGCCCGCAGTGTGTCCGACATGTTCGAACAGGCCGGCGGTACCATCTCCGATCTGACCGAGCGCTTGGGCATGCAGGGCGAGACCGCGGCCCAGCGCGTGCTCGACGAGCTCATCCTTGCCCGCGTCCGCGTTATGACCGCCCCCGAGCGCACGGCCTTCCTGGCCCATGTGCGCGACATCGTCGATTCGGTCGAGGACAACGTGACCTCGGTGCCCGTCGAGTCCGTTGAGCCCGACGATGCGAAGGATACCGAAGAGGCCGAGTAGCAGCGCAGATGGCAGATTCCACCACCGATTACAACAATCTAGATCCCTTGGGTGACGAGGCGGCGGTTGTCGATGAGGTCGATGCCGTCGTCTCGGGCGCTCGCAAGAAGCCGCGCGCTGTCGATATGGTCCCCGAGGAGCCCGACGCGATGGCGCCGGACGAGGAATACCAGCTCACGCCGGCGGGTCGTCGCGAACGCATCGGGCAGATTGTTCGCCTGGTCAAAAAGTACCGCGTGTGGGATAACCTCACGCCGGTTCGTTTGCGCCGCCTGCTCGAGGAGCTCGGCCCCATGTTCGTCAAGATGGGGCAGATTTTGGCCAACCGGTCCGAGATTCTGCCGCAGCGCTTTTGCGACGAGCTGCGTCGTCTGCGCTCCGACGTGGAGCCGGTGCCGTACGAGGTCGTACTCAGCTGTCTGGAAGAAGAATACGGCCTGCGCCTGGGGGAGATGTTCGATGCGATCGACCCCAATCCGCTTGGTAGCGCATCGCTTGCACAGGTGCACCGCGCACGTCTGGTGACGGGCGAGGACGTGGCCGTCAAGGTGCAGCGCCCCGGCGCGCAGCAGGTGATGGCTCAGGACATCGATATCATCCGCTCGGTGGTGCGTATCGTTTCCAAGTTCGTCAACACCGATCAATTCGTTGACCTGCACGGCGTAGTCGAGGAGTTGTGGACCTCGTTTCGCGAGGAGACCAACTTTTTGGCCGAGGCCAAAAACCTCAACGACTTCTACGAGTTCCATAAGAGCGTTCATGGCGTGACGTGCCCTAAATCCTATCTGGACCTGTGCACCGAGCACGTGGTGGTTATGGATTACGTCGACGGCATTTCGATCGCCGATCCTGAACGCTTGGTGGCCGAGGGCTATGACTTGGAAAAGATCGGTGCCGCGATTGTCGAGGACTACTCGACGCAGGTGCTCGATGACGGCTTTTTCCATGCCGACCCGCATGCGGGAAACATCATCCTCAAGGACGGCATCGTCTACTTTATCGACTTGGGCATGGTCGGACGCATGTCGAGTCACGATCGCGGTATCGTCAAGGACATGATTTTCGCCGTGGCCGAGGGTGACGTGCCCAAGCTCAAGGATTCGCTCATGCGCTTTGCCGTGACGCGCGGCGACTCTGCCGAGCTCGACCATTCGGCCTTTTTGTCCGACTTGGACTTTATCGTGGCTGACTTTGCGGGCCTTGACCTTAAAGACTTGGATATCGGCGAGTTTTTGACCTCGCTGCTAAACCTCGCGCGTAAGAATGATGTTGAGCTGCCGAGCGTGGTGACGATGTTCGCCCGCGGCATGGTGACGCTCGAGGGTTTGCTGACCGAGTACATGCCCAACGTCAACATGATCCAGATCATTCAGGCTCATATCAAAAACGAGAAGAGCACCTATGCCCGCATGCGCGAGATGAGCCGCGACTTTGCCGCGAGCAGCTATCGCGCGGCAAAAGGCTCGCTCGAGGCGGCCGAGTATCTGGGCTTGGCTTCGCGTATGCTCACGCGCGGTCAGCTTAAGGTGAACACGCAGATCATGAGCAGCGATAAGGCGCTGCGACAGCTGGGCGGAATTATCGACCGTATGTCGATGGCAATTGTGATTGCCGGTCTGTTTATCGGTTCGTCGGTGGTGTACTACGCGCGCATCGAGCCGGTTGTGTTTGGTATCCCGGTCATTGGCTTTATGGGCTACGTGAGCGCGCTGGTGCTGGCGCTTATGCTGGGCCGCAATATCTGGCTCAACAGCCACGGCGGCAAGCACTAGAGGCTGCGACCGTCACCGCATTTTCCTTTCGCAAACAATAGCTTTTACCTTGGGCTTCGCCTGCGTGCGAGGCCCTTTTGCGTGATAGCATATTGACGGTTTTAATCGATGGCCTAGATGGTGGTGCGGAGACGCACGAATGCGCGGTTTTCCTGCGCGTTTGGGAGAATCGGGGTGCAAGTCCCCGGCTGTACCAGTAACCGTAATTCCTCTTGGCTCGGGATGTTCGCGTCGCAGATCGGACGGCGCGCCTGAGCCGTTAAGGTTAAGTCGGATCGCCTCCCATCTTGCATGCGGCTGCGGCGTATGCCGCCGGTGTGCATAGGGCTCTGGAGGGAAGGAGGACCCCGATGGGGGAACTCGAGCGCAACATGCGCGATGACGTGGGGCAGCTTCAAGGCAACGCTCCAAGTGCAGACAATGGGGGACAAATGGATATGTTTGAGGACGAGCGCGAGCGCGCCTCGCTGCATCGCCGTGGCGCGATTGCACGCGGCGTAGCCAAGCGCGGCCTGGTGGCATTCCTGGCCTTCGCGATGGCCTTTGGCACCACACCTGCCCAGCTGTGGGCCGACGGTGCTGAGGGCATTGCCGAGGCTGCGGCCCAGGCCGCGGCGCAGGACGAAAACGCGGGGACTGCGGATGGAGCCTCTGAGACCGGCTCCAACGCGAGCGGTGCGACTGCCAACAATGACACGGCATCCGATAGCGCTGCGACGAATGCCGCAGATGGCAACGGCGTAGCAGCGGAGAGTTCTGCCGCGGCCGAAGCCCCTGCTGTTTCTTCGGATTCATCCGAGCAGAACAGCAAAAGCGCTACTAGCACTTCCGATGAGGCTAAGTCTCAGACTGCCGAAGCCGCAAGCCAAGAGGTCTCTGCCACGTGCTCCGTCATCGGCACCGACGCGGGGGGCGCCCAGCAGACCTGGGCCGCCGCGCAGCAGATCGCGCTGAAGGAGGGCTCGACCGCGGCCGACCTCTCCGAGCAGCTCTTCAAGCAGGCCGGCCTCAAGGCCGACTATGACCCGAACGGCTCCTGGGGCTGGGCGCTCAACTCGATCACGTCGCCCTTCGACTCCGGCCGCACGCTCGCCTACGACCCGGCGACCGGCGCGTACTGGCAGCTGTTCGTCAACGGCAGCGCCTCCGCGGTCGGCGCGGGCGGCTACACGCTCAAGGACGGCGACTCCGTCATCTGGTGCTACTCGAAGTACGGCGACCCCGCGCCCGTCGATCAGCTTTCTGTAAGCTGCACCGTTATCGGCCAGGATGCTTCGGGCGCTCAGCAGACGTGGGCACAGCCTACGATTGCTCTGGTGGACGAGGGCGCAACCGCTGCGGATCTTTCCGAGCAGATCTTTAAAAAGGCCGGCATCGCCGCCGATACGGGGAAGGGTGCGTACGGCTGGTATCTCAACTCGCTGACCTCGCCGTTCGAAAAGAACGTAACGCTTTCGAGCGAGAAGGTTAGCGAAAATACTTGGAAATACTGGCAATTCTTTGTCAATGGTAAGCCGGCTGATGTTGGCGCGGGTGCCTACACGCTCAAGGCCGGCGACAAGGTTGCCTGGGTTTATGGCTTTGATGGGACCATGCCCGGCCAGGTTTCCGTTTCGATGGAGATCATTGGCAAGAAGGACGAGAAGGCGCAACGTTGGACCGATCCTTCGACTCAGGTGTTTGTCGAGGGCACGACGATTAAGGACGCTTCTGCCGCCTACTTTGACGCCATTGGTGTCGAGTCCAAGATGTATGACCAATTTGGCTATTGGGGTGTCCATAGCCTTGTTTCCCCGCTTGATGGCACCGAGCTGTCCGGCGCTTGGTCTTTCTTTGTTAATGGTGTTCCCGGACCTCAGCTCGATAGCGACTACGTGCTCAAGTCGGGTGACAAAATCGTCTGGGCTTACGCTCCTGGCGACACCGTTCCTAATCCCGATGAGGTTGTAGTCGATCCGAGTGCTTCGCGCCCGACCGATTGGAAAGCCGACTGGAGTGGCAATTCCAATGCGGCGGTCGAGAACGTTTCCACGCCTACGGGCGCCTTGGCAAGCTCGTGGACGTTCGATTGGAAGGCGTACTCGGGTGCAACGTATCCCAACGCGAGCGAGCCTATCGTCGTGAACGGTAATGTGTATCTCGCCGTCAACAAGCGATTGCTGAAGATCGATGCCGTGTCGGGCAAGGTTCTTGCCGAGTCGAACCTTAAAACTTCGACTGGTTACACTACGCGTCCGGTCTATGCGAACGGCTTGGTCATCGTTCCGCTCGATGGCGGTGCGGTCCAAGCGCTGACAGCCGATACGCTTACGACGGTTTGGATTACCGACTCCGTGAGCAAAACTGCTCAGTCAAATTCTCAGCTGACGGTTGATGGTAACTATCTCTATGTTGGCACCGTTGATGTCGATTACGGAACGAACACTTACAACAACGGCCATCTGACGCGCATCAATATCCTGACCGGCGCTGTTTCTTGGCAGCACGTCAACGCCGACGAGGGTTATTACTGGACGGGCGCCACGGTGGGCGACGGTTTTGTTCTGGTTCCCACGAGCGCTGGTACTGTGGAGATGCTCAGCAAGTCGACGGGCGATGTGCTCGGAAGCGTTTCGCTCGGGGCCCTTGTCAACTCCACCTGCGTGCTGTCCAAAGATGGCAAACATGCCTATGTAATTTCGCGTGACGGCAAGCTTCACGTGCTGGCGCTGTCTGGCGCAAAGGCAAAGGCCTCTTCGCACATTTCCGAAGAGCGCGTTGTCGATCTGGGGCTTACGGGATGTGCCTGCATGCCCACGCTGTATGGCAACAAGCTGATTGTCGGTGGCGAGATTTCTGGCGGATCGGCGCTGGCGATTGTCGATCTTGCCAACGACTTTGCTACGACGTTGGTTTCCTCTGCCGACGGCGTCTCACTTCCTGCTGGCGGTATTAAGGGTGCTCCGCTCGTGAGTGCCCAGGCAGATGGCACGTACATTTATTTCACCGTCAACTACGGTGCGACCTCCGATTATGTTAACTACACCTCGGGTGGCGGTGTGTATCGCTACAAGATGAGCGATGCGCAGGCTTCGAGCGTGTATAACGCAACGGGGCACAACAACTACTGCGACTCGCCAATTGCATGCGATGCCAAGGGCAACCTTTACTACATCAACGATTCCGGCACGCTGTTCAAGCTGAACGGTGGCATTAAGGTCTCGTTTGAGACTGGTGAGGGCTCCAAGGTCGATTTCCAGACTACGGCCGATGGCAAGCTGACCAAGCCTGCCGATCCGACTCGTGAGGGTTATACCTTCGGCGGTTGGTATACCGATGAGGCGTGCACGCAGGCGTATGTCTTTAGTACGCCGGTGGCGGCCGACCTGACGCTGTATGCCAAGTGGACCAAGAATGCCAGCAACCCTGGCGGTAATGGCGGCTCCGGCTCCAACGGCTCCAACGGCGGCACTGGCAACGGTTCCGGCACGGGCGCCGGTACTGGCGCTGGCACTGGCTCCGGCACGAAGGGCCAGCAGGCTGGCGGCGCTATCGCCCCGGGCCATAAGCCGACGACCAAGACGACGGTGTCCACCAAGACGGAGACCAAGGAAAACAAGTCCGACAAGAAGGACTCCGACAAGTCCGATAAGAAGGACGCGAAGAAGTCTGACAAGAAGTCTGACAAGAAGGACAGCAAGTCCGACTCCAGCTCCGACACGGGCTCTGCGGCTACGACTGCCGCCAAGAAGCCTGCAGAGGCTTCCGCGCAGGAGTCTGGTTTCAATCCGCTCGCCATTGTTGGCGTTGCCGCCGGCGTCATCGGTCTCGCCATCGTCGGCGTGTTCGTGTTCACCAAACGTCGGTAGGTGAGGGCTGTGTCCAATAAATCCAAGGACGCTGACCCCAAGCAACCAGATTCCTCGTTCATTCAGTTCGACGATGCAAAGCAACAGGGCGCCGCTTCGGCGGCGTCCGCCCCTCGCCGCAAGGCGCTCGTTAGCGCCCTTACGGCCATCTGCATTGCGCTGATCGTCGTCTCGCTGGGCTTTGTCCATCCTTCAGAGAGCGGCGCTTGGTCCATTGAATGGGTCGTCCAGGCCGTGACGGGGGAGAGCGTCGTCGCCAAGGATGCCACGGGATCTGGCTCGCCTGCTGATTCGGGCGAGGCCGATTCCAAGGATTCCAAGTCATCGAATGATGTAAAAGACGAGTCCAAGGATTCGGATGAGTCCAAGGACGATTCCGAGTCTTCAAACAAGGAATCGGACAAGAACTCGGATAATAAGAAGTCCGAGGACCAGGACGGCAAGAAGTCTGGCGATAAATCCGCTGCCCAAAATACGGGAGTTGGTGATACTTCCAATGCGTCTGGCGGTGGCCAGTCGTCTGATGGAGCCTCATCCTCTAATGGTGGAAACGCCTCCTCGGGCGGCCAGAGCGGCTCGCAGGAGTCCAACTACGTAACGGTGACGGTTTCGGTCACATCGAGCGCTGTGGGCAATCCTGTGTCCTCTGGTGGCACCTTTACCTTTAACGAAGGCGCTACCGTTTACGATGCCCTGTGCGCGCTGGGCCTTTCTGTCAACGCACATGGCTCGTCGTACGGCACGTATGTTTCCGCGATTGGTGGTTTGGCCGAGAAACAGCACGGCGGCACGAGCGGCTGGATGTACTCCGTCAACGGCACAACGCCCATGACGGCCTGCAGCAACTACGTTCTCTCCAATGGCGACAACGTCGTTTGGTATTACGTAACGGGCTAGAGGCCTCGACATAGCGCGCCAGACGGGCGGTTCGGACCAACATCCGGACCGCCCGTTTTTCATGCGAATGGGACTGGGTCGCCGGGTCTCTCTGCAAACAAAAAACCGGTTGGAATGGGAATTCCAACCGGTTATACATTCAAGCAAATAGTGAATCGACTACGACCGTGCGCCCTCGAGGAAGAAGCGGCGGCTGAAGTAGTTGTACCAGGTGACGAGGAACGTGGCGATGGCCTTCATGGCCTGGTAGCCGATGCTCAAAAACGTGACGCCCACAAACATGTACAGGTCGTTGAGGCCCAGACCGATTACCGACAGGATGGTGAAGATCGTGAACTCGCGCTTGCGGCTCATGCCCTCGCGATGGTCAAACACGTACTTCATGCTGAGCCAGTAGTTAACCACGACGGACGTGGTAAACGAGACCGTCGTGCTCATCAAAAAGTCGAGGTGGAACAGCTCGACGAGCGCAATAAGCATGCCCCAGTCGATGCCAAAGGAGATAAGACCCACGACAGCGAACTTGAGGAACTGCTTGGTATGAGGTTGTGCCAGTGCCTTGCGCACGTAATCACATCCAATGCGTTGATGAATCGAGCAGAGGATACTTTAGAGCTTTTGCAAGGGAAACGTAAGGTCTTTGCCAAGAACTATATGAACTCGCCAAATTTTCAAGAGCTAATCCGCAAACGTTGAAAATTTGCCCGTAAACGAACGATGCCCACGGGCGATACTGTGCTGAGCGCGCATTGTCCGTGGGCATCGTAAGGCTGTAAGGTTGCGAGTTACTTGGTCTCGTCGCCCTCCAGGAAGATCTTTCGGGTCACAAAGTTGTAGACCATGACAAGCGCGGTGGCGCAGATCTTGGCGATATTGGCCTCGAGCCCCAGACCGGCGTTGAGCGTCAGCACGATACCGTCGTTGAGCACCAAACCGATCACGGACAGCACGACAAAGATGATGAACTCGCGGCGGCGGCTCATGCCTTCCTTGTGCGCAAACACGTACTTCATGCTGGCGACGTAATTAAAGATGAGCGAGACGATAAAGCCGCTGGTGTTGGCGATTAGGATGTTGAGGCCCAGACCGTAGTGGAGCAGATTCATAATGCCAAAGTCGATAACCGTGGCAATGACACCGACGACGCCAAATTTCATGATCTGCGCAAGGAGCTTTTGCATGGTACCTGCCTTAAGCTGGCGCCGAAGCGCCGCGGGTATGACAAACTCAGCAAGTTTAGCCAATCCCCGCGGGTGGTGCTAGGCACGCTCCTCGATAGCACCGTTTCTATATGCATCGAGCAGCTGACGCAGGTCCTGGATTTGGCTGCGGATCTTGGCGCCAGTATCGGTGTCGCTTACCATGCGGCGACGGTCTGCTTGGTCAAAACGGTTGGTCTCGCTCTCGATGTCCACGTTGCGCGTGAGTGCCTCGGCAACCGTCGTAAAGGCCCGGTGCGACTTGAGGCGGCAGCCGCGCGAGCTCGAGATGAGCGTATAGCCGGCGATACCCGTCTTGGGATGGTAAGCGCGGCAGAAGCCGCCATCGATGACCAGCAGCTTGCCCTCAGCGCGGATGGGCTGCTCGCCCTTGGTGGTTTTAACGGGCGTGTGGCCGTTGATGATGTGGCCGGTCGGTGAACATGCCATGGGCGCGACGCCAAACTCGCGCATGATGTCGTCGCAGACCGAGGGCGACTTGGTAAGTGTAAAGTACGGGTCCATCGGCTCGACCCAGGTGCTCGTATCGGCGATATAGGCGCGCTCAAAGGTACGCACCAGGCGTCCGCTGGCGGGTGAGTTAAAGCCAATCCACAGGTACCACATCCAGTCGAGAGCGTCGCGGTCGCCCACGCGCCAGGCGCGGCGGGCGATGTGGTCGCAAAAATCGAGATAATCGCGGCCAGCGTGCCAGGTGCCCAGGCAGTTCATGCTGCTAAAGGTGCCGTCTTCGTTGAGCGGCACGCAGCCATGGAACAGCAGGTTGCCGTTGGCGACCTTGTACATCGAGCCGTGGGAATAGAGGAAATCGATATGGCGATGCAGGTGATCGGCGGTGACAAACTCGGACACGAGCTTGTCGATGATGTGCTGCTCCTGGGGTGCGAGCGTATAGGGGTCCGCTGGGTCGACGGTGGGGAAGTCGTTGGTTGTGAGCGGCCACACGCTGCCGTCGGCGAGCGTGACCGTGCCGGTGTCGTGATCGATCTTGTCGAGTAACAGGCGGTTGGTCATGTCGAACTCGGGGTGGCGCTGGATAATCTGGCCCTCGAGCTTAAAGAGCAGCACGTTGATGGCTTTGATCAGCGGGGTGATGGACTCGCCGGCGGTGTAGGTGGCATCGGCGAAGGCAACAAGCTCGCGCAGCGAGATGCCGTAATCGTTCTCGAGGATCTCGTAGTTGTCGTAGCGCAGGTTGTTGCGCAGGACCGTGGCGATGCAGGCGGGCTCGCCGGCCGCAGCACCCATCCACAGCAGGTCGTGGTTGCCCCACTGGATGTCGAGCGAATGGTAGGTGAGCAGGCGATCCATAATCTTGGCCGCACCGCCGCCGCGGTCGAAGATGTCGCCCACCAGGTGCAGGTGGTCGACGGCCAGCCGCTTGATGAGCGAGGCGAGCGACTCGATAAAGTCGTCGGCGCTGGCGGTCTCCAGGATGGACTCCACGATGCGCTCGTGATAGCGCACGCGATAGTTGTTCTCGTCCGGGTGCGTGTGCAACAACTCGTCGATGATGTAGGCGTAATCGCGCGGGATGGCCTTACGCACCTTGGAGCGCGTATAGCGGCTCGAAAGCGAGCGGGCAACCATGATGAGCTGGTCGAGCATCGTCTTGTACCAGGTGGGGGAGTCCTCGTGCCGGCTGCGGACCAGCTCGATCTTCTCGCGCGGGTAGTAGACGAGCGTGCACAGCTCGCCCTTTTCGTCAAAGGTGAGCGTGTCGCCAAAGATCTCGTCGATATGTTCGCGCACGACGCCCGAGCAGTTGTTGAGGATGTGCATAAAGGCTTCGTACTCGCCGTGCACGTCACTCATAAAATGCTCAGTGCCTTTGGGCAGGTTGAGAATGGCCGAGAGATTGATGATCTCGGTAAACGCGGATTGTTCGGTGGGGAACTGTCTCGAAAGCAGGCGCAGATACTTGAAGTCTTGCGGGTTGCGATCGAATGCGACCATGAAACACCTTCCGATGGGGCTGGTAAAACTGATAAACAGCGTCAAACGTTTACCAGTATGCGCCGCTTTTGTTTCGATTTTGCGCCAGCGGCTGAAATGTCGGCTGAACGGTTTGGTAAATCGATTTAGTGAAGGTAGATGTGTTGGTCGGGTGGAGACGACAGAGGGTGTTTTCTCAGATATTTATGCGTCGGGTCGGTGGAGACGATGGTGGTAAAGATGTTCACTATTTTTGGGTCGATTTGGTAAATAGTGGACATATGTACCGCATGTAGGCTCACTGTGCGATAATTTGCGCAGCAATGAGTAAGGAGCCTCATATGAGTGATTTTGTCCTGACCTGTGAATCCGCCGCCGATCGAACCCGTGAGTTCTTTGCGTCGCGCAATATCCCTGTCGTGTGTTTTCATTACGAGATCGACGATGTTGTCTATACGGACGATCTGTATCAGTCGATTACGCCGGACGAGTTTTTTGCCCAGATTGCCGCGGGCGCCATGCCCAAGACGTCTCAGGTGAGCGTGGGTGAGTACGAGGAGTTTTGGGAGCCGCTTGTTGCTGAGGGCAAAGACGTGCTGCACCTGACGTTGTCGTCGGGTATTTCGGGCACGTATGGATCGGCCTGCGTTGCGGCGCAGATGCTCGCGGATCGCTATCCCCAGGGCGGCAAGGTGCGCGTCATCGATTCGCTGGCGGCGTCTTCGGGCTTTGGCCTGCTGGCGGAATGTGCCGCCGACGTTCGCGATAGCGGCGCTTCGCTCGACGAGACGGCCGCCTGGATCGAGGAGCACAAACTCAACCTGCACCACTGGTTCTTCTCGACCGATTTGTCGAGCTACCTGCGCGGCGGTCGCATTTCGGCCGCGAGTGCGATCATCGGCACGGCGCTCAAGATTTGCCCGCTCATGACGGTCGATTGCGAAGGTGAGCTGGCGCCACGTGAGAAGATTCGCACCAAGAAGCGCGCGATCTCCGAGATGGCTAAGACCATGATGGCACACGTGCAGGACGGTGCGGATTATTCGGGTAAGTGCGTCTTGTCCCATTCGGCGTGCCGCGAGGATGCCGAGGCCGTTGCGGCGCTGATTGAGGAACAGATTCCGCAGCTCAAAGGCAAGATTGAGATCAATGACATCGGTACTCTGATTGGCTCGCATACCGGACCTGGTACGGTGGCGCTCTTCTTTATGGGCGACAAGCGCGTGGATTAATTTGCCCCATCACGTCGCTGCATGATTGCTCAAACGATAACGGCCCGCCTCACGTTTGTGGGGCGGGCCTTGCTGTTACGATTAGCGTTTCTTTCCGCGGAAGAAGAAGCCGTGCAGTGACGGCTTGAGGCCGCGGTTGGCGCGATGCTCCTCGACGCGCTCGTGGATCGAAGCGACGCGCTCGATGACTTCGTCGGGAATCGGCACATCGGGATTCATGTTCTCGACCTGGCTGACCTCGGCGGCGGCGACCTGGTCGATAATGGGCACATCGTCGCGCGAGATGACAGGTGTGGCTTCTTCCTTCATCTTGCGATAACGCTGCATCATGTCGGTCTGTAGCTGCTGTGCCGAAGGCGGCGTCCAGATGATGGCGTTGGCGCCGGCGGCGATGGTCTCACGGATGCTCTCGGGCGTCTTGCCGCCCGGCGCGATGAGCGGCAGGTTGGGATAGTGCTCGCGCAGTTCACGCAGGACCTGGGGCGTGTTTTTGCCGGCGGCGATGTTGAGAATCTTGGCTCCGGCGCGCACTTTGGCATGCGCATCGTCGTCGCAACGTACGACCGTGGCGATGACGGGGATGTCGGCGATGTTGGTGATGTGCTCGACCATCTCGGCAGTAGCGGGGGAGTTGACCACGCAGCCCGCCGCGCCCTGCATCTCGGAGACGGCTGCCATCTGCACGGAGCGCTTACCGGTCGTAGTTCCGCCGCCCACGCCTACAAAGACCGGGCACTCGGCGACGGTCAGCAGCGCTTGCGTAATGGCGGGCTGCGGCGTGAAAGGGTAGACCGCAAAAACGGCATCGGCGTTGGAGTTGCGGATAACCGCGACATCGGTAGTGTAAATGAGCGACTTGATGCGGCGGCCGAAGAGCGTGAAGCCGCTGGCCTCCTCGATCTCGTCGGGCATGCGAAGAGCAGCCTTGCGCAGACGTCCGTCGATGGGCAGGGGCTCCATGGGGAGCAGTCCGTTGGGGGTCACGGCTACCTGGGGCTCGGTGAACTCGTCTGCGAGCTCGACCTCGGAGAAATCGACCGAGGCGACGATGTCCTCGTGAACCTCGGCGGGTACATCGATGGGAGCTTGGTCGTTTGCCGCGGCAGGCGTGTCGAAGGAGCTGGTGCCGACAAAGGCGTCGACGCGTTCGTTTAGGTCGTTGAGGGTATCCATGGAGGCTCGATTCTATGCGATGGTGGCCGGCGCGATGCAGCCGGAATTGCGAATGCTAAATCGTTTGACGAGTTGATTTTTCCCCGCCGCACCATCCGTTAGACCGAAGGGCGGGAGAACGTGAAGGAGCTGTGGTGGCGAGGATCGAGGTGCTATCTTGAAAGTCCCGTTTAAAAGAGAGGTGACGCGGTATGGAATTGACAGCAATGTTTGGCTCGATTGGCCTGTGCGTGGGCGCAATCGTTGCCGCCGCGGTCATCTACTTTGTGGTCACGGCCATTAAGGGCAAAAGGGCCGAACGCAAGGAGCGCGCGATGCTTAAACAGCATCGCGACCAGCAGGGCAAACGCGCACAGAGATAGCTTGTTGAGTTTTTGATCCGTGCGCTAGCTGCGTTTTCGGATCAGGGCAATGTAGAAGCCCTCAAAATCGCGGCTAGGCGGAATGGTCAGCGTGCCGGGCATACCGTTGGCGATGGCCGAGACATGGCCGGCGGCGATGGCCTCGGTGAGGGCGTTGCACTCGATATGCGGCTCCTCGCCGGCATCCTGGGCGCGACGCGCTTCACTTTCGCTCGGTGTGCCGTCGAGGGGGATAAGCTCGCAATCCATGTGCTTGTCGAGGGCCTCTTGCAGGGCGTCCTCGTTTTCCTGCGGCATGATCGAACAGGTGGAATAGACGAGCGTGCCGCCCGGTTTGAGGGCTCCCATGGCGCGGTCCAGAAGCGCGCGCTGCGAGCGGGCGCACTTGACGAGCAGCTGCTCGGTGAGGCCGCGCAGGCTTTTCTCGTTGCCACTGATGACGGTGCCCGTGCCGGTGCAGGGAGCGTCGAGCAGGATGCGGTCAAAGCGGAAGAACTCGTCGAGCTCGCGTGCGTCGATGCGCATGACGGGCACGTTTTTGGCACCTTGGCGGTGGAGGTTGGACTCAAGCTTTTCGGCGCGGGGAATGCTCATCTCGCAGGCCGTGAGGTGTGCCTGGCCCTGGGTGAGGGCGGCGATCTGCGTCGTCTTGCCGCCAGGGGCTGCGCACATGTCCAGGATGTCCTCGCCTGCCTGGGCGCCCAGGACCAACGGCGGCATCATGGATGACAGGCTCTGCAGGTAGATTTTGCCGTCGCGGTAGATGTCGAGATCCCACAGATCTGAAACCTGGGCCTTGGGCAGGATAAAGGCGTCCGGATACCAGGTAACGGTTTGGTGGGCGATGCAGGCGGCATCGAGCGCCGCAGCGATGTCCTCGGCGGTCGCCTTGAGCGTGTTGGCGCGCAGCGTGACCGGGCGTGTGGCCGCGGCGCCGAAGCCCTCGATCATGAGCTTGGCATCGGCGGGCGCATAGGCGCCGGCGACCGTGTCGACCATAAAGCGCGGCAGGTCGGCGGCGCAGGGAAGGGCGGCAAGCTGGTCGGAAAGCTCGGTAGCAGCAAACTGCCTGAGCTTGAGCTCGGCCTTGACCTGCTTTTTCTGCTTACGACGACGCGGCTTGGACATCCGTCTTTCCTTCCCGTCCCAAATTGACTACTTTCCGGGCACGCCGCTGCTGGCGTGCTTTAGTACTGGCTCTCGTGCTTGCTAAAGAAGTCGAAGCGCGGGGGCAGCGGCTTCACGCGGTGCTCGCCGGGCTTCTCGCCCAGGCTCTCCACAAACTCGTCCGTGGAGGCAAAGATGTTATCCCAGCTAAAGAACGCGACCGGGTCGACGTCGAAGTACTCGCAGATGAGCTCGCAGCCGGCCGGCACAATACCGTGCATGAGCACGGTCGCCACGCGCAGCTCGGTAAAGGCGTCGACCAGGGCCTGCGTCATGGCGGCGTTGGCTGGCTCGCCCTCGAGCTTGTTGGCGGCCTTGGAGGCGTCGCTCCAGCGCTTGTTGGCGGCGCGCAGGTAGTCGTCGCACACGGCAAGCGCGCGGTGCGTCTCGAACTTGTACATGGCCTGCTCAAAGGCGAGGGCGGCCTGCTCGGCAGCCTCGACCACGGCGGCAGAGGCGGCGCCGGCGGGAATGCAACCGTTGCGATAGGGGCTCTCGTCGCCCTCCTTGACGGCGACGCCGTAGAAGCAGCTGCGGGCCAAGCGGTTGAACACGCCGGTCAGCAGCGCGCTCTCCTTAAGGGCCGGATCGATGACGCGCTTGTCGTCGCAGGCGCGCACCTCGTTGCCGTCCTTGTCCTTGCCGGTCACACGTGTGTCGTATGCCTTGGGGCTAAAGCTCACCGGCTTCTCGGACAGGCCGAGCGACAGCCAATGCGCGCGCATCTGCTCGCAGGTGTAGTGGTTGAGCAGGTCGTCTGCCGGCGGGGGAGGCGTCTGCGAGGACGAGCTGGCCTTTTTGCCCATGTAGAGCAGGTGGTAGCAGGCGCTGACGGTGCTCTGCGTAAGGTCCCAACCCAGGGCCTCCCACATGGCGGTCTGCGCGATGCAGTAGAAGTAGATGTTGTCCTGACCGATGAACTGGTAGATCTGTGCGTCATCTGAGCACCACCAGTCGCGCCAGTCGAGCGAGCTGTGCTGGTAGGTGGGCGCGGGGACCTGCGTGGAATCGGCGGCGGGCTCGCCCATGAGGGCGGCATCCTGGGCGGCGACGCCCTCGGTTACGCCGGCGGCTCGGGCGTCGCGGGCGAGTACAGTGCGGGTGTAACTGATGGGTGCCCACAGGCTCTCGGGCCAGCACCAGCAGGTGACGTCGGAGACGCCATCGACCTCGGGCACCGGAACGCCCCAGTCGATGTTGCCGGTGATGCGGAAGGGCACGAGCGCCTTGCCGCTGCGGAAGCGCACGCCACCGTTGGCGAGCACCGCGTGGGCATCGTCGCGCTCCTTCCAGCTGGGGAAGGTGACGGTAAAGCTGCTCTTGTTGCCCTCGGGCTCCAGGACGGTGTGCTCGGGAAGCTGATCCTCGACGGCATCGAAGGCCTCGCGGAACTTGTTCTGGATATAGAGCTGTGCCGGCAGCAGCCACTCCTCCATGGTCTTGGAGACCACGGAGCGAACCTGCGGGTTCTGGGCGAGCTTGGCGGTATAGGTCTTCATAAAGTCGAGGTAGGCCGGCAGGTCGAAGTAGAGGTTGTCGACCGGGCGCAGCTCGGGCACCTCGCCGGTGAGCTGGCTCTTGGGCGCGATGAGCTCCTCGGGCTCAAACTGGTGGCCCAGGTCGCACTCGTCGGCATAGGCCTTCTCGGACTTGCAGCCCTGGATGGGGCAGCGGCCGATCACCTGGCGGCCGTTGAGGAACGTGCCGGCCTTGGCGTCGTAGAACTGCAGCGTGGAGCGCTTGGAGATGGTGCCCTGCTCATGCAGGCGCTCGATAATCTCGGCGGTCACTTCGTTGTGAATCTGCGCAGCCGGCTCAAGGCCCGAGCCGCCGTAGATATCGCAGCTGATGTTGTAGTTGTTGAGGGTCGCTGCTTGGCGGGAGTGATTGGACTCGACGTACTCGTTAATGGACTTGTCGTAGCCCTCGTTCTCCTTGAGCTTGCGGTAGCTCTCCATGATGGGCGAGCCGTAGCAGTCGGTGCCCGAGGTGAAGATGACGTTCTCGCGGCCCAGACGGTCGCGCAGGAAGCGGGCGAAGAAGTCGGCCGGGACAAAGACGCCGCCGACGTGGCCAAAGTGAAGGCCCTTGTTGCCGTAGGGCTCGCCGGCGGTAACGATGGCGCGGCGAGGCCAGCTGGGACGGTCGTTCATGGAGTATTTTGATGCCATGGGACTCCTTCGCATATGGTGAGAGCGCGGCCGGGCGCAAGGCTTGGCGACGCGGTGGTCAATTCGTGCATATCGTTCGACATTATCGCACATGCGGGCGGGTGCGTGGCAGGGGCGCTATCCTAAGATGCTATGAATGAGATTTCCAACATACATGCGTTTGAAGACGAGGATTTTCTGCACGCTTGCTTCGTGTGGGGGATGGTCGTCGTCGGCGTGTTTGCCGTGTGCCTGGTGCCGGTGTTTATGCTGCTGGGCGGGCCTGCGGATCTGGATGCGGCTGACGCGGGCGGCTGGATGGCTGTTGTGGGCTGGATAGTCGGCTTGGCTGCGATCTCAATGGCGTCGTTCGCCGTGCACGAGCTGGTGCACGCGGTGTTCTTTAAGCTGCTGGCGCCTGCGGGCGCGAAGGTGACCTTTGGGGCGAATCGCGAGACGGCGATGATCTATGCCTGCGCCGAGGGGATTGTGTATTCGCGCCGGCGGTATATGGCAATTTGCCTGGCGCCGACGGTTGTTGTGACGACAGCGTTTGCCCTGGGGTTTGCGTTTTCGGGCTATCCGCTGCTGTGCTATCTGGCTGCCGGCTTGCATTTGTCGGGCTGTGTAGGCGACTGGTATTACGTGCGGACCATTTTGCGCGACCGCCGCATTGTCGCCTGCGAGGATACGTCCTTTGGCGTGCGCTTTTTTGGGTGAGGAGATGTCGATGAAGCCGTTGTTGCTGCATGCGTGCTGTGCACCATGCTCGCTTGAGCCGGTTCGCCTGCTGCGCGAGGAGGGGTTTGAGCCCACGATTTGCTGGACCAACCCCAATATTCAACCGCGCGATGAATGGCAGCGCCGCTTGGACGAGCTGCGCCGGTGGTGTGCCGATGGCGACATCGAGCTCATCGAGGCAGGGGAGGACCGTGAGCGCTGGGAGACCGGCGTGGCACCGCTGGGTGCCGATCGGCCTCGTCGCTGTCGCGCGTGCTATGCCCTGCGCTTGGCCGAGGCATGCCGCGTGGCCCAGGAGCGCGGGTTTGAGTTTGTGGGCACGACGCTCGCCGTCTCGCCGTACCAGCTGTTCGATACCTGCAATGACGTGCTTGAGCGCTTGGCGGCGGCACATGGGCTCACCCCGGTGATTCGCGATTTTCGCCCGTATTACCCCGAGGCGACACGCCGTTCGCGCGAGCTTGGCATGTATCGGCAGAACTACTGTGGTTGCCGCTTCTCGGCTGTCGAGGCAGCCATGGACCGCGCCCGCATCCGTGACGAGCGCAAAGCTGCCAAAAAGTAGTTCATTTGGGACGTCAGCCTGCTAGGATGTAGAGCGGACTTTAGCTATATAAGGAGTATCCGACGTGTCTATGCGTACCGATGATTTTGACTATAACCTTCCTGAGGAACTGATTGCCCAGGCTCCTGCCGAGCCGCGCGACTCCTGCCGACTGCTGGTGGTGGATCGCAAGGGCTCCCAGGCGGGGACGCCGCTGGAGCACGGCGGTACCGTTGAGCACCGCATCTTCCGCGACATCATCGACTATATCGAGCCGGGCGACGTGCTCGTCATCAACAAGACGCGCGTGATGCCGGCCCGCCTGATCGGTCGCAAAGCCGGCTCGGGTGGCGTGGTCGAGACGCTGCTGCTCAAGCGCCGCGAGGACGTGGATCCGCTGGGCCATGTTTGGGAGTGCCTGGTCAAGCCGGGCAAGCGCCTGAAGCCCGGTGCTCAGATTGAGTATCGCGCCGGTGGCGCCCATGCGCCCGAGGGGGCTCCCGTGGTGCTGACGGCCGCGGTCATCGACTTTGTCACCGATAGCCGCGGTGGCCGTCTGGTGCGCTTTGAGCCGGCCGGTTGCAATGCCGCCGGCGAGCCGCGCACGATCGACGAGGCCATCCATGCCGCCGGTCACGTGCCGCTGCCGCCCTACATTACCGATTATGAGGGCGATCCCGAGAAGTACCAGACCGTCTACGCCATGAAGGAGGAGCACTCGGCTGCCGCTCCTACGGCTGGTCTGCACTTTACTCCCGAGCTCATGGCCGCTATCGAGGCCAAGGGTGCCAAGTTTGCCGCCGTCGAGCTCGAGGTGGGCATTGATACCTTCCGCTTGGTGGAGGAGGACGACCCTACGCAGCACGTCATGCACACCGAGCGCTACCACGTGTCGCAGGAGGTTGTCGACGCCGTGCATAAGGCCAAGGCCGAGGGTCATCGTGTGATCGCCGTCGGCACTACCGCGGTGCGCTCGCTCGAGAGCGCGTTTGACGCGGACGCGCCGGTGTCCGATCCGGCCGTGACGGCGCGCTATTTTGAAGGCCGCGAGGACGGGGCCGATACGCTTGGCCGCGGTGACATCGTGGTGCGCGAGAACGCCACGACGCAGCTTTACCTCATGCCCGGCTCGACCTATCACGTGGTCGATGCGCTGATCACGAACTTCCACGTGCCGCGCTCCACGCTCATGATGCTCGTGAGCGCGCTTGCCACCCGCGACCAGATCATGGATGCCTACGCCGCCGCCATCGAGGAGCGCTACCGCTTCTTCAGCTTTGGTGACGCGATGCTCATTTGTTAGTTACGCGGTTTTACCAAACCGCGTAACCAGTCGACGCTGCAAACGCCCCCAAGCGGCAATCTGACGTTCAATCGTCGGTCGCGTACAAAAGTACGCTTCCCTCCTCTTTCACGTCACCTTGCTCGCTTAGGGGCGTTTTCGCTCATATGACCCAATCCGCTGTCAAGAGCCACAATGGCCCCGCCGACCGCTTGCAATCGGTCGGCGGGGCCTCGCATGCGGCCGCTGCCGCGCGCCCAGCGAAAGCGGGGGTATCCCCGAAGGCTGCCCGGCTCGCCGGGACGGGGGCTATGTCTATTCGGTTGCCTCCCGGCACATCGCGCCGAGGGCCCACAGCCACCTCACGAGCTCGGCGGCGGTGGCGGCGTTCGCCTTCGCCTGGGGCATGCCCCTGGCGAGCATCTCCTCGCGGCGCCGGAGCAGGCGCTCGGAACCCTTCCTCCCGTGCATCCTCACCTCGAGCGGGACGCCGCTGCCCTTGGGCATCAGCTTCGGTTGGTGGCTCGCCTGGACGTAGCTCCAGGACCCCTCGACGGCCAGCCTCCTGACGAGGGCGTTGCCGGCCCCGCTGATCCCGCCGAGGTGCACGGAGTCCGCGCTCGACCTCTGCTTCGGGGCGAGGCCGAAGTAGGCCGTCACCTGCCTGCCGGAGCGGAACCTCGAGAAGTCGCCGACCTCGGACGCGAAGGCGGCGGCGAGCGCGAAGCCGCACCCCTTGATCGACTGGAGCGCCTCGACCTCCGCCGAGAGGGGGCCCGCCGCGACGGCGGCCCTGTACTCGGCGAGGAGGTCGTCGCGCGTCTCGGCGGCCGCCTCGACCTCGCTCCTCAGCGCCGCAAGCGCCCGGATGCCGCCGTCGTCGGCGGGCCGGACCTTGTCGAGCCACCTGAGGAAGTCGTACGTCCAGTACCTCCGGGGGTTTCCGGCCGGCGTCGTGCCGCCGTAGACGCAGCCCCGGCGGGCCAGGAACGCCAGGAGCCGCTGCTTCGCCGCCGCGAGCCTGGCGGTCGCCGCGTCGTGGGCCCCGGCGAGGTCCCTGAGCCCCTCGATCTCGGGGGACGGCACCCATACCGGGGTGACGTCGTGCGACAGTATCGCCTTGGCCATCCTGGCCGCGTCGTTGCGGTCGTTCTTGGACGATAGGTCGGCCGCCGACCTCGGGACCTTGGAGACGGCCGCGACGACGCAGTCGACGCCGAGGGCCGACAGCTCCCTCTGCGGCGCGAAGCCGAGGTAGCCGCTCTCGTAGGCGGCGAGCGACGGGCCCGGGAAGCCCGACATCCACTCCGCGACCTCGCCCCAGGGGTTGCCGCGGAACCTCCTCGTCACGGCCTCGCCCGTCTCCGCGTCGAGCGCGCAGACGGTGGTGGACCTGAGGTGTACGTCCATTCCGAAGGCGGTAGAATATCTAGGCACGGGAGCCTCCCAACCTCGTTGCGGCGCGGCTGCGCCTCTGGCACTTCAACAACATTGTCGCAGCCCCGACCCGCGGTCACGAGCGGGGGCTCCTGTCGTTTCCGTGCCCCTGGATTGGGTCATAGTGTCTGTCATGAAGAACACTCAGC
Organism: Collinsella sp.; assembly: GCA_018378775.1. GTDB lineage: Bacteria > Actinomycetota > Coriobacteriia > Coriobacteriales > Coriobacteriaceae > Collinsella. The sequence continues at coordinate 31,411 of JAGZWV010000008.1, forward strand.
TGCTGCTGATCAACGATATGTGCGGCTACGGCAAGGTCGCGCTTTCCGCCATGCTACCGGTGCTGTCGCACATGGGCTACCGTATTCACAACCTGCCGACGGCCCTCGTGTCCGATACGCTCAACTACCCCAAGTTCTACATCCACGACACCACGGAGTACGTGCGTCAGAGTCTTGCCATCTGGGAAGAGCTCGGCTTTGAGTTCGACGCCATCTCGACTGGCTTTATCGTGACCGAGGAAGAAACGCGCATTATCTCGGACTTTTGCCACCGCCGTGCGCAAAAGGGCACCAAAGTGTTTGTCGATCCCATCATGGGTGATAACGGCAAGCTCTACGCCGGCGTGCCCGAGTCTACGATTGGCCTCATGCGCAGCCTGCTCGAGTGCGCCGACTACGCGGTGCCCAACTACACCGAGGCATGCCTGCTCGCCGATACGCCTATTGCCGAGCAGATTTCGGTCGACGAGGCCCACGCGCTCGTGGACGCCGTGCGCGCGCTGGGCGCCAAGTCGGTGGTCGTTACGAGCGCTGTGGTCGATGGGCAGAATTCCGTTATCGGCTATGACCATGTGGCGGGGGAGTACTTCACGATTCCCTTCGAGCTGATCCCGGTCTATTTCCCCGGCACGGGCGACACGTTCTCGGCGGTGCTTGTGGGCCGCGTTATGGCCGGTTGGAGCCTGCAGCGTGCGACGGCCGACGCCATGCGCGTGGTGGCCGAGCTTATCGAGCGTAATGCCGACCAGGAGGACAAGTCGGCCGGACTTCCCATCGAGGCGTGCCTGGACGTGATTGACCATGAGTAGCACGGCTGAGAGCGGCTCCACCGAGCCTTCGGGCGAGAGCAAACCGCTCGGCGCTCCGCGCGGCAAGCGTCCGCGTATCCGCATTAGCTGCGTGGACCAGCTGGGCGCGTGCCGCTGCCACCATGGTCACAAGCCGGGAGACGTCTTCGACTTCGACCGCGATCGCGGCAAGATGTGCGCCATGGCCTGCCATGTGGGCTTTCCCTATATCGATATCCTGCGCTATGGCGGAAATGTGCCCGGCAACGAGCCCGGCACGGCAAAGTTCTGCTGTCCCGAGGTCGATACGTTGAACGTCTGGCTCGCCGAGATCGTCGACGAGTAATCGAGCGTGGATTTTCGCCCGCCAAGATAATGAGCGTGGATAATCTCCCGTTTAGAGCGTGGTTTTACGCTCAAAGTGGGAGAAAATCCACGCTCAATTTGTATGCGGGAGATTATCCACGCTCATTTTATGCCGATGGCGTGGCTCACGCATCCGCGCCGCCCGGGCGCCTACAGTTGCTCGAGCATGGCCGTGCAGCCGGCGAGCACATCGCGGTAGGTGGCATCGAAGTTGCCGGTGTACCAGGGATCGGCGACGTCGCCGGGGCGATCGGTCCAATCCAGCAGCCGCGAAATCTTGCCGTCGGCATCGTCGCCGAAGATGCGACGCAGGCCGCGCGCGTTCTCGGCATCCATATAGACGATGTGGTCCCAGTCACCATACTCCGCGCGACGAACCTGGCGCGCGCGGTGCGCAACGACGGGAATCCCGACCTCGCGCAGCTTGGCGATGGTGCCATGATGCGGAGGGTTGCCAATCTCCTCGGTCGAGGTCGCGGCAGAATCAATGACGAACTCCGCCTCGCGCCCAGCACGGCGCACCAGCTCGGCAAACACCGACTCAGCCATCGTCGAGCGACAGATATTCCCGTGGCAAATAAACAGTACGTGCTGCATATGATGGTTCCTTTCTGGGCGGTCGCGCGGGGGTTACAGACTGCCCTTGAGGCAGTTTGCTCCGATAAAGCCCGCTGCGTACAAGGGGAGATGGCGCAGCTCGCGTCCGTCATCGGTTTCGCTGCGGGCAAAATTGTTCTCGGACAATATGTAGGCATACGGCGACCGGGCTTTTTCCATAAACGACCCGAGCGTTCTCGCGCGCACGTTGCGTGCGGATTTTACCTTGACGGGAACGATCTCCATACGGTCGGTCTGAAGTAGAAAATCGAGCTCGCCGTTCGTCTTCCAAGACGACGGTGGCATCCAGTAATACGTCTGCAAACCATTGCCCGAAAATGCCTGCATGACCGAGTTCTCCGCCAAGGCACCTCGAAAGTCGGAAGACAGCGCCATGGCGGAATCCTCTTTGAGGTCGAGCCAGAGTCGCGGGTTGATACCGAGTTTGTAGAACATGAGGCCCGTATCGAGAAGATAGACCTTAAAGAAGCTCCCGTCTTCGTCGTCGAAGGGGACGAGGGGAGGTTCGATGCCTTCGGTCAGGTTGTTGACCGATATGATGCCGGCGCCCTCGAGCCAGTCGAGTGGCTCGATGAGCTTTGAGCGTCGGCCTCCGCGTTCGACCTCGGAGTACTTGAATTTCTTGGTTGAGGATCGTAGCAGCTGGGATGGAATGGAGCGCCAGACCTTGCGCGCTGCTACGCCGCTGATCCCGTTTTCGGGGTCGGTCATATCGGCGGTGTAGGTCTCGTCGATTTCGCGCTGCTCGACGCGCGCGTCTTCGATGGAAAGCGTCTTGCGATATGCGTTGACGGCGGCGGGCATGCCGCCCACGATTTGATATCGATGAAACAGGTTGAGCGCGGCTTGGTGTGCGGCGTAGGTCTCGAGCGTGTCGGCGTGGGTACGAACGGCATCGGCCATCTGCTCCTCGCCGAGCGCCCAGAGAAACTCCTCGAACGACATGGGATGCATGGTCTCTTGGCGGACGCCGCTGGGAAAAGGCAGCTTGCGCTTGCGCGTGGCGACGCCGAGCTGACTGCCGGTCGCGCATATGCGCCAGCCCGAACCCGAGAAAAAGCGAAGCGAGTTGAGCGCCCGTTCACAGAGCTGAACCTCGTCAAACAGGATGAATGCGGTTTCCTTGCGAATGGGGGTGCGTTTATAGTCTGAGATTCGTGCCACGATGGTGTCAACGTCGTCGGTGGGGCAGTCGAACAGCGGGGCAATCAGCTCAAGATCGGTCTGAAAGTCGAGTTTGACAAACGCATCGCCGGCGATTCGTCTGCCGATTTCCTCGGCAGCGTACGTTTTGCCCACGCGTCGTGCGCCACGGATGAGGAGGGGGCGCGAGGCGTCCTTTGTCGCCCATGATTCGATAACGGATTCGATTGATCTGCGCATGGGGCTGCCTTTCCAATTTCATGTACTTCAAGTACATAGTTTAGTACGATTTCGTGTACTTGAAATACACGAATCGTGGAAAAACGTGTATTTCAAGTACACGAAATTGCACTGCTAGAGCTTGCAGGCGGATAAACACCACTTGTATGGGACGGTTTCACCGGTCGCTCGCCACCTTGGGCTATGTTTACCCCTATGCCTGCATCGAAGATTGTGCTGCGTGGTGGCGTTCCCAGCGCGCCAACTTGATCGTCACTAGCGTGAGTACCCAGGCCACGAGTGAGAACACGGCGCCAACTGCGCCGACGTAGGCAATGCCAATTCCGCTTACCACGGCGCCGCCCACTGCGGTGCCAAACGAGATGCCGACGTTAAACGCCATGGGTTCCACCGAGCTCGCGAGCACCATCGATTTGGGGTGGCGGCTGCGGGCAACGTCCATAAAGTGCGTGATGCACGAGACCGAGAACAGATACATGAGCATCGCCAGGCTAAAAACAAAGACGAGCGCGAGGGGCATGGTGGTGCCCACGGCAAACAGCCCAAACAGAGCCGCGGCCTGGAGCACAAACGTCACGAGCAGCGCCTTCATGCCAAAGCGCGCATCGATCCATCCGCCCAGGATGTTCGAGACCAGGCAGAACACGCCGTAGGCCATGAGTGTGGTGCTTGCCTGAACGGTGCCCATGCCCAGCACCTGCTCCAAGTAGGGCGTCACGTAACCGTAAAACACATAGACCGATCCCACGCCAAACAAAAAGATGAGCATGCCGGTGATGATGCTCGGTTCGCGTAGAAGCCCCGCTTGCTCGCGGAAGGTGGCGGGCTCATCGGTCTGGCCGGCGCGTGGCATAAACGCCACGAGCGCGGCACAGATCAGAACGGCAAAGGTGAGCGTGCCGTACATGGCAACATGCCAGTCGAGTGTATCGGCCACAAACTTGCCGATCGAGGTCACAAAGACCATCGCCACAGAGAATGCGCCGTACACCACCGAGATGGCGAGCGATGTCTGCTGCGGGGACAGCAGCTCGGGGATATACGTCACGCCCACGGCGAGCAGTGCGCCCGAGACGGAGCCCAAGATGATGCGCGAGGCAAACAGCACTTGGAAGTTGGGCGCCAACGCCATAACAAGATTGCCGAGCACAAAGATAATGCTGTAGCACACGAGCAGCTGGTAGCGGCGGAAGCGTCCCGTGCTGAGTGCAAGCACCGGCGTCGCGATGGCGTAGACCAGCGCGAACACACTGATGAGTTGGCCTGCGGTGGCAAGTGAGATGCCGAGCTCCGTCGCCAGGTCGCTCTCGATGCCGATGACCACGAACTCCGAGCAGCCGAGCGAAAAACCCAGCAGCACGAGCAGCGCCAGGCAGAGGTTGGTGCGCGCGGGGGAAAGCGCGGCAGCGGTCGATGCTGTTGTGGATGAGGTTGCGGTGGTCAAGGCGGTTGCTCCCATGTTGCGTTATATGAGCTAGATTCAGTCTCTGCAACTCTAGCAGAATACGACAAGAAGCAGCCCCTTTGTCACGGTCTGCGCTTGCCTGTATAGTCGCAATACAGGCGAAGATGGTCTCAGGTACATCGCGGGCGACAGGAGATCCCATGGGTACGCACACGACAAAGGTTGCAGTGGGCGAGGGCAAGTTTGCGCTCGAGGCCCAGCTGACAGTGACGCCGCGAGGCATGGCGGTGTACGCCTGCTCGCCGGAGTTCGCGCACCTGGGCGCCACGGCGCAGGCCATTCCGCGCCCCGAGCTCGGCCGTACGGCGACGGTGAGCATCCTGGCCGTTCCGTGCCATCGCGATGAGATCCCAGCGCACGATATCGCGGCGGCGCTGGCCACGCGCTTTAGCGTGCCGGTAGTTGCAAGCACGGGCTTTCATGTTGAACAGGCGAGCGGGGACGACCTGCGGCGCGTGCTCGATACCACCAAGGAGCTCATCGCCGCGCTTGAGGAAGCCGCCGCGCGCATCCTGCGCGCCGGCTGGGATGAGGGCGGCGCGGGCGCCGAGGTCGTGGCGGTCGATGCCGCGACCGGCGAGGCGCTTGGCCCCGTCGACCGCATCGAGGCCCATACCGGCGAGGGCATCCTGCATCAGGCATTTCTGACGCTTTTGGTCGAGGGCCGGGGCGAAGACGCGCGCCTGCTGCTCTGTCGCCGCAGTCCGCTCAAGCGACTGTGGGGCGGGGTGCTGGCCGATAGCTGTGCCGGCCATCCGCTCCCCGGGGAAGACGCCGCGGCCGCCACGGCGCGCCGCATCAACGAAGAGCTCGGCATTACGCGCGAGCCCGATCGGCTCAAGCACCTCGGACACGTGGTGTACCGTGAGGACCACGGCGATGGTCGTTGCGAGTGCGAATGGTGCGAGGTCTACCTTGCCCATGTTGAGCCGGGCGAGCTGCATATCAACCAAGAGGAGATCTCGGAGGTGCGCCGCGTGGCCCCGTCCGAGCTCGACGGCTATCTGCGGGGGCGCCCCGAGCAGTTGGCCCCCTGGCTCCGCGAGGCCCTCAGCGATCCGTCTATCCGCACGGCCCTCGCCATGTAATCGCTGCCCAAACCGTCCCAACATTCGATGAAAATCTCAAAAATGAGAAAAAACGCCGAATGTTGGGACGGTTTTCCTGTCTGCGTCGGCGGCCCCCCGTGCCATCTGGGGGTATAAGGCAAGCAAGTGTTTATTTGCGAGGCTTAAGGGGCGCCCCGCATGGATGGGTGCGAGGGGAGTTTTGCAATGGTCGTTGACAAGGCAAACAGGAAAAAGATGTCCAGGGTGGCGGCAACCGCGGCACTCGCCGGCGCCCTTGCCATCGGCGCGGGCGGCTGCGCGGCTGCAAAGCCTGCGGGGTCGAGTTCTGGTAGCGCACCGGTGCACAAAGAGCAGGTCAAGAAGACTCCCGCACAGCTGGCGGCCGTGGCATACCACGAGGTCCTCGAAGACCCGCAGGGCTACTTTGGACGTAATGACGGGCTCGAGGAGCAGTTTGTTGCCGATGCGGAGTACACCTACGCTCTGGTAAACATGTCGACAGACGAGCTGCCACAGCTGCTCGTCTGCGCATCGGGATCGAATGACGCGTGGAATGGTATGGAATCCGTGCAGGTATTTTCCTTTGACGCGAAGAGCGGCTCGCTTGTCACGCCGACGGAGGATCTCGCGGCGGGCGTTGCCGGCGCCGGCGGGTTCCGTGGCAGTCTGTCGTATTCGGCTGCCGGAAACGGGCTGCTATATTCTACGCTTTCGTCTGGAACGGGCATGGGCTCTATTGTGCGTATCACGCTCGACGGTGACCAGCTTTCCCAGACGTTTGCCGCGCCCGTCGACCTGTCGTCCGGTTCGAAGCTTTCTTCTGTCGTGAGTTCTGAGGGCAGGGAGATCACGTGGACAGATGTTGCCGACGACTCGGCTCTGAAGGATCTTGAAAGCGGAAGCTGGAAGAGCACTGTCGAGAAGGGCTCGGGTGCGGCCGATGCCGCACGGGCTGCCGGTTTGGCGACGTTTACGGGCACGGTGCGCATTCTTGATGACGCCGGGGTGTGCGACCTGCAGGGAGTAGCGAACCCCAACCCGGATTACCCGAGCGGCCACAGCTATGTCGTGCTCGATTTGGGAGGCGAACAGCAGGTGATGTGTCTCAGCGGTGATGGCTCCAGTCTGCGCGACGGAAACACCTCGCTGCTTTTGCTCGACACCACCGATTCCGGAAACTCGTGGAGCGCTCTCGATGGCAAGACCGTCACGGTCGCCGTCGATACGCCCCAGTGCTCTTGGCCGTCGGATACCGGCTTGCCGCTGGGCTCGCCGCGGTGCGCCGGCCATGTTGCTGTCATCGGCTAGATTGCATAATGCGGAAAAGGACCAATTTCTTTTCCGCATTTTTATGCTCCGTACCTGCGGTGATGGGTATACATATACCAATTATGAGTAGGGTGGAGGTGCAATATGGCTGTCGGCGAGCACAGGTTTGATCCCGATTTTGAATGGTGGTATAGCGAGGGCGAGGCTCCGGACGAGTCCTGGGATGAGCCGTTGACGGACGAAGCGTCGAGCAACGAGGTCGAGACCGGCAGCGATGCCGCCGAGCCCCTGACCTTCGAGCAAGCTTGGGCCCAGGCAGAGGCCGACGAGGCCAAGGCCGATGCAACGGCCACGCTGAGCCAGCCGGCCGATATGTCGATCTCGCCGGCCAAGACGCCGCAACCGCGCCATAACATCGACCCCGGCAGCACGGCGTCCTTCAGCATCCTCGACGTGCCCGCGCAGGGCGCCCAGGCGCCAGCTCCCACGCATCGTCCCGACTTGGCTCGCGAGGAAGATGCGGGTCGCCGCTCTCCGCTCGGCCCTATCCTCATTGCCTTTTTGGCCGGCGTCATTGCGTGTTCGGCGATCGGCAACGTTTGGGGCCATGTTGAGCAGCAGCGAAAAGACGCCGCCAAGGTCGAGATGTCCGTCGAGCAGTCGCTCAGCCGTACGCGCTCGGTGCATGTGTCGGTCGAGGTCAAAGACGGCGCGACGTGGGATACCGCGCGCGGCGACAGCCAGATGCTCATCCATATCGTGGGCCGCACGCTCAAGGGGCAGGCGGTCGATGAGTATCAATATGTCAACTCTGACGGTGACGGCATCGAGCTCAAGCCCGGAGACTACGAGCTCACGGTCGACGAGCCGCCCGTCGCCACCGACGGCACGCGTTTCCGCGCCTCGAAGCGCATGGTTCCCGTGAGCTTTAACTCGCAGGCGCCCGATACGGTCGACAGCACGCCGCAGGGCGGGTTCGATCTTTACGTGGATGCTCAATAATTGCGCGCCGCTCCGTCCCGCAGCCAAGAGTGGGACAATAGCCCTCGACACTATTGTTTACTTTTGGAGGAAGTAGCATGTCTACCGTCACTACCATCAAGCGCGGCGGCCTCACCGCGGCCATCGATTCCATGGGCGCCCAGCTCACGAGCCTTGCCCTTAACGGCAACGAGTATCTGTGGCAGGGCGACCCCGCCTTTTGGGGCAAGCACGCGCCCATCCTGTTCCCCATTGTGGGCTCGCTGCGCAACAACACGGCAACGTCTGCGGCCGGCACCTGCGAGATGCCGCGCCACGGACTCGCGCGCATTGTCGAGCACAAGCTGGTCGAGGTTTCGGAGGACGGCTCCTCGGTAACGTACGAGATCACCGATACGCCCGAGTCGCTCAAGGCCTTCCCCTTCCACTTTAAGCTCAACATGATCTATGCGCTCACCGGCGACGCTACGCTCGCCCAGACCTTTGCCGTCACCAACACCGGCGACGTGGATCTGCCGTTTTCGGTGGGCGGTCACCCTGCCTTTAACGTGCCGGCCCCCGGTGCCGATGACGAGGCGTTCGAGGATTACGAGTTGGCATTTACCGAGGCATGGACCAACGAGGCGCCCATCATTACGCCCGATGGCCTCATGACGTTCGAGGGCAGCTACAAGGCTCCCGACAACTCGGACGTGCTGTCCATCACGCACCGCAGCTTCGATAACGACGCCATCATGTTCACCGACGTTCCCGGCTCCACGCTCACCCTGCGCGGACGCAAGTCGGGTCACGGCGTGAAGATCGACTTTGAGGGCTTTAAGTACATTGGCGTGTGGTCTGCCGCCAACGACGCCCCGTTTGTGGCGCTCGAGCCCTGGACCGGCCACACCACCATGGACACCGAGGACGACGTCTTTGAGCACAAGGTCAACACCATCACCTTGGCGCCGGGCGAGACGGACGAGCGCAGCTTTAGCGTTACGCTGCTCTAGGGGTTCCGCACGGAGCGGTCATAACTTGAGCGTGGATGATCTCCCGTTTTGAGCCCGTGTGCGAGCCAAAAGTGGGAGATTTTCCACGCTCATTCCGATGCATGGGTCGGGGCAGCTAATTTGGGACGGGGCTATTTTGACTGCTTTCACATGCAAGCAGTCAAAATAGCCCCGTCCCAAATTAGCTGCCCTTGCATCAATCAGTCATTTTCCAGTTCGTAAACTTGTATGTATGCATACAAGTGGATAGCGGCGTGCGGTATCCTGTTGAGTCGTCAGCATACGATTCAACAGGGAAGGCAGATTATGCATTCTCCCCAACAGTGCGATGCGCAGACCCAGCCGCTATGCAGCCGTCGCATCTTTTTGGGTGGCGCTCTCGCGGCGAGCGCTTCCGTTGTCGCCGGCGCGCTCGCCGGCTGTCAGCGTCCGTCCACGCTCAAGGTGGTTCAGCCCACGACGGGCGGCGGTCGCGACGACCTGTCCGATTCCGTGATCGGCAAGGATAAGATCCGCATCGGCATGGAGGCGGCCTACGCCCCGTACAACTGGCAGGTTTCCGAAGCCAGTGAGTACACCATCCCCATCGACAACGTGCAGGGCGCCTATGCCGATGGCTACGACGTGCAGATCGCCAAGATCGTCTGCAAGGCCCTCGGCGGCGAGCCCGTTGCCGTCAAGCAGAGCTTCTCGGGTCTTATCGATTCGCTCAACAACGGCCAGATCGACCTCATCATCGCCGGTATGAGCGCCACGCCCGAGCGCGAGGAGTCGGTCGGCTTTTCCGACCCGTACTTCATTGGCTACTTTGGCCTGTTCGTAAAAGAGGGTTCCCCCTACCAAAACGCCACCAAGCTCAGCGACTTTAGCGGTGCCACGGTACTCGGCCAAAAGGACACCATGCTCGATACCGTCATCGACGAGATCCCGGGCGTCGTCCACAAGAACCCGGTCGATTCGGTCCCCACGGTGTTCTCGAATCTGCTGCAGGGCACGTGCGACGCCGTGACCTACAACACCGAGAACGAGAAGGGCTATATGGCCCAAAACCCGGGTATCGTGCCGATTCAATTTGCCGAGGGCGAGGGTTTCAAGCAGGAGGTCACGGCAAACGTCGGCTGCCGCAAGGGCTCGGACAAGCTGCTTAAACTCATCGACAAGACACTCAAGGGCGTTAGCCAAGAGGAGCGCGACCAAATGTGGGACGCGTGCCTCGACCGTCAGCCGGCATAGGGAGGCAGCATGAAAACCATCAATCGCCTGGCCTCCTTTATCAAGGCAGACCACCGTTATGTATACCTGGGCACGAGCGTTATCGCGGCGCTCGGCCTGGCGTTTAGCCAGCGCAACCCCACGCCGTTGAGCTTCTTGGCGCCTACGGGCGTGTTCCAAGACTGCCTTTGGGCGATTCTTTGGGCCTGGCTCGTCGTGTCGGCCGCGGCGCTGGTCACCAAGCTTATGCACTGGAGCGACTATCGCGAAAAGTCGCCGTTTGCTTCCGAGCGCTTCCGTCGCGGCGCGCGCTTGGGCAGCTATGTCGTGGTCGCCATCGCGGCGATCTTCTTTATCGACCGTTGCGTCATGTCGTTTATCGATCTGGTGCAGGTGAGCATTGTCTCGGACTCCAACCCCAGCGACTTTTTGTCGAGCCTGGTCTACATGACCTACAAGAGCGGCGACTTCTTCATCCGTGGCATCGAGATCACCATCGCGCTTGCCACCTTCGGCACCGTTATCGCATTCTTCCTGGCGCTGCTCTTTGTGTTCCTGCGTATTCAGACCTTCGACCGCGTAGACAACGACCTGGTGCGCTTCTTTAAGAGCATCGGCCGCGGCTTTGCGACCGTCTACTCCACCATCGTGCGCGGCACGCCCATGATGGTCCAGGGCCTGCTCATCTATTACGCGGGCTTCACCGTTTTGCGCGGCATGGGCTTCGAGACTGCCCAGGCCAACCAGATTTGGAGCACCTTCACCGCCGGCCTTGTCACCATCTCGCTCAACTCTACCGCCTACATGATGGAGGTCCTGCGCGGCGGCATCGAGTCGATCGACCCCGGCCAGGCCGAGGCGGCGCGCTCGCTGGGCTTGTCGCAGTGGCAGGCCATGCGCAAGGTCGTGTTCCCCCAGGGCATTAAAAACGCGATCCCGGCGCTCACCAACGAGTTCATCATCAACATCAAGGATTCGTCGGTGCTCTCGGTCATCGGCGTGTTCGACCTCATGTATGCCACCACCACCGTCGCCGGCGTGTACTACCGCCAGATGGAGGTCTACTGCGTGGCGCTCGTGGTCTATCTGATCCTGACGCTCGTGGCGAGCCGCCTGCTCGAGGCCTTTGGCAAAAAGCTCGGCGCCGAGGCTCCTGCCACGCTGCCCAGCTCTAACTAGGCTTAAGACGAGGAGAATCATCATGGCAGATACCGCCATTACCGGCGTTGCGGCCGCCGCACAGACCAATGAGCCGCTCATCCGCGTTGAGGGCCTGCGCAAGAGCTTTGGCTCGCTTGAGGTGCTTAAGGGCATCGACCTCGCTGTCAATCCCGGTGAGGTCGTCACCATCATCGGCGCCTCGGGCTCGGGCAAATCGACCTTCCTGCGCTGCCTCAACCTGCTCGAGACCCCGGACGCGGGCCACATCTGGTTCCACGGCCAGGACCTCACGGCCGAGCGCTGCAATATCAATAAACTGCGCGAGGACATCGGCATGGTGTTCCAGGGCTTTAACCTGTTCAACAACATGGATGTGCTCGACAACTGCACGCTCGCGCCCGTCACGCTCAAAAAGATGGGCAAAGATCAGGCCGAACAGGTCGCGATGGAGCATCTGGCGAGCGTGGGACTCGAAAAATTCGCCCATGCCGCGGTTGGTCGCCTGTCCGGTGGCCAAAAGCAGCGCGTTGCCATCGCCCGCGCCCTGTGCATGAACCCGCAGATCATGCTGTTTGACGAGCCGACCTCTGCGCTCGATCCCGAGATCGTGGGCGAGGTGCTCGACGTTATGCGCAAGCTCGCCGCCGACGGCATGACCATGGTCGTCGTTACCCACGAGATGGCCTTCGCGCGTACCGTGTCCGACCGCGTGGTCTTTATGGACCAGGGCGTGGTGCTCGAGGACGCCGCGCCGGCTGAGCTCTTTGGCAATCCTAAGCACCAGCGCACCCGCGAGTTCCTCTCGCGTTATCTCAACGACAAATAATGCAAGCGAACGTGGCAAAGGGACCGCCTCTTTGCCACGTTGTTTTTGGAGGAAGGCATGGCCGAGGTTTGGCGCTTCTTTGCGCACGAGGATGATTTTGCCGATATCGACGAGGTCGGCGCGTGCGAGCGCCTGGGCCGCGTGCTGTCGTTTCCGACGATTTCGAGCATGGATGCCCAGACGGTGGACTGGCAGGCGTTTGCCGACCTGCGCGCCTATATGCAGCAGGCCTGGCCGCGCGTGTTTGCGGCGGGCGAGGTCGAGCTCATCGACCATTCGCTGCTCGTGACGCTTGCCGGCATCGACCCCGCCCTCAAGCCGGTCATGCTCATGGGCCACATGGACGTGGTTCCCGTGGTGCCGGGCACCGAGACAGACTGGACGCACAATCCCTTTAGCGGGCACGTGGACGACACCTATATTTGGGGTCGCGGCGCCATCGATATGAAAGACCAGGTCGCAGGCATCCTGGAGGCCGTTGAGTATGCGCTGGCGCACGGCTGGCAACACGAACGAACCCTGCTGCTGGCCTTTGGCCAGGATGAGGAGACCACGCAGTGCGGCGCGGGTGCCATTGGCCGCGTGCTCGAGGAGCGCGGCGTTGAGCTTGAGTACCTGATTGACGAGGGCGACTATCGTATCGTTGAGGCTGCCGAGTACAGCGCAGGTGCGGGTTGGCTTATGCATGCCGATCTTGCCGAGAAGGGCTATGCCGATATCGTGCTCAAGGCGAAGAGCGAAGGCGGGCACTCTTCCAACCCTTACGGTGGGACGTCGCTCGAAGTGCTCAGCCGCGCTATTGCCGCGATTTGCGATATCGAGTGGCCGGCGCGTGTGACCGATCTGCTTGCCGCGCAGCTCATCGAGCTGGGGCTTTATGCCGCAGACGAGATTGCTGCCAGCAAGGATGCCATCGTGCGCGACTGCCTCGCCAGCAAAAAGCTGTACCCGCTTGTGACCACCACCTGCGCGCCCACGCAAATCGAAGGCGGCAGTACCGGTGCCAACGTAATGCCGCAGGATATGTGGGCAAATATCAACTTCCGCATGCTCGAGGGTACGAGCGTGGCCGATGTCGTGGCCTGCTGCCGCGAGGCCGTTGCCGCCGCTGGGCTCGCTGGCCGAGTCGAGGTCGAGCTGGGCCCCGGCAGCTCCGAACCCTCGCCGTCCCCGCGCATCGGTGGTCCCGGCCTCGAGGCGGTTCGCTCCATCGCCGCCCGCTATTTCCGCGATCCAAAGGGGACGGAGGAAAACGGATCATCCGAGCCGTTGGCGATTGTCCCCTCGACCGTGATCGGCGCGACCGACGCTGCCAACTACCAGCGCATTTGCTCCGAATGCATTCGTTTTTCGGCGTTTGTGGTCGACGATGACGAGTGCGACCGCGGCGTCCACGGCACCAACGAGCGCATTACCCGCCGCGCCTACCTCCAGGGTGTTCGCTTCCTCATCGCCCTGCTCCGCACGCTCTAGAATGTGACAAAGGGACTGAGCCGATTTCATCGGTAATGAGACAAAAACTGTAATAGAAAAAGGCTAAGATATCTTAAGAGACATATGCTGGGGTTGGTATTCCTTGAACGACTGCGGGCATGTGCCAGACCGCCTCGGCCCCCGGGGAGCGCCCGGGCAGGTCGCCGTGTGACTGGGGAGGAAATTATGCAGGAGCTCAGAGAGATGACGTCTCGACTCGTGAATATTGCTACCGGGGGGGGTGTCTAAGCAGGGAACTTCCTGGTGAACACCGGCCGCGCGAGCGGTGGTCCGTCATGTCTTGTGGCCGTCGTCGCGGGCTGCGCTCGGTCTCGCCATATGCGATTGTTCTGGCCCTCGCCATCGCGCTGACGGCGAGTTTCTTCCTGCCGCTTCGTGCCGAGGCGGCAATTTCGGACCACACGGTTCCGACGATTTCGCCTTCGGGGACAACAATCAACCTGTTTGATTACTGGGTGAATCCCGATGACCATCTGTCGGTTTCCGGCAGCGGCGGCGTCAACGCAGACCACAAGTTCCAGTTTAACGACGGCAAGGGTGATGGGCCGCTCAACCAATGGACGGGCGGCACGAGCCCGCGGCCCGGCATCGTCAACAACACGCTTTCAGACGGCTACCCGAAGCTTTCCGAAGCCTTGGGCGACGAGTCCCTCGACTACCTGTTCGATTCCTCTGCCCAGACCGGCAAGACGTCCCATTTTGGCGTGACGGGCCTCCTCAAGGTTCAGGGCGGCTACTACGTCTATGACAGCTCCGAAAACTACGCAGCCTACAACGCTGACAAGAATGCCTTCGACATCTATGACACCTGGGGCATTGGCAATTCGTCCCACCAGGGTCAGTTCTTCCCGTTCGACGCGGCAGACGAGGTGTTCAATGAGGAAAACGGCTGGCTCGTCCAAAACGGCATCACGGCAGACAACACCGGTAATTCGAGCTACAACGGCGGCAAGCCCGTCAACCACCACTTCGGCCTCTCAATGTCCACGCGATTCGTGCAGCCCAACGGCGGCCTGACGAACGATGACAAGCCCATGACCTTCGAGTTCGCCGGCGATGATGACGTCTGGGTGTTCATCGACGATGTCCTCGTGGGTGATATCGGCGGTATTCACGACCGGGCGAGTCTGAGCATCGACTTTCAAACGGGCGACATTAAGGTGAACGGCAATAACGACGGCACGCTGCTGAGCAAGTACCGGGCGGCAAATAAGGACACTACTTCGGGCTTTGCCGGCAACACCTTCAAAGACAGCACCAACCACACCCTCAAGTTCTTCTACCTGGAGCGCGGCGCCCTCTACTCCAACATGGGGCTCAAGTTCAACCTCGTGACGGTGCCCGAGTCCGACATCATCAAGTTCGACCAGGACGGCAAGTTCGTACAGGGCGCCGAGTTCAAGCTCTATAAGACCGACAAAGACTTCAAGACCGAGGGCAAGCTCCTCGGCTCTGGCACCACGGACGAGGCCGGCCACCTAACGCTCACGAACGACGATGACAACGGCGTCATCAACTTCGACGATCTCTACAACAAGAATCACGGTAACAAGTACTACCTCCTGAAGGAGACGCGCGTGCCGGAGGGATACCGCTCGAGTCTCACGGCGACAGGTGGCAGCATGCAGCTCGAGTACGTGCCCGCGAGCGCTGAGAACGGCGCGGGCGGCGTCATCATCAACCGCGGCGGTATGGATGCGGACAGCGTCGTGTGGAAGACTGGTGCGTTTGCCGGCGCGAAGGAGACCATCACCGCACCGGTGAACGTGTACAAGGCGAATGATGACCTGACGAAGTCCGACGAGACCGTCAACCTGGACTCCGGCATACTGTTCGCTGTGGTGCTCAAGCGCGATAAAAGCGCAGGCACGGGTATCAAAGATCAGAACAATTGGTACGCCGTGTCGGGCGACCCATCGACGGGAATGGGGTACACCCTCGCCGAGAAGCCGAGCAAGGCCGGCGCTATCGAGGCGGCGAAGAAGGACCTGTACGCCTTCACGCTCAACACGAGCGGCCAGTACCAGGTAGAGATTCAAAATCTGCCCGGCGACATCTCCAAGTACTACTACCTGCTGAGCGGTGATGCCCGCAAGGATGCCGAGTACACGGTGGCCATCTACCACACAATGGCGAGCTCGATCGGCGACGCGACGCCTGAGAACACCGTCCACGTGTACAGTGACGACATCGCAGACGGCACGAACTTCAAGCGACAGTTCGCCACGCGCCTGCTCGTCACGAACATCCAGAACCGCCTGTTCGTGCAAAAGACCGATACCGAGGGTAAGCCCGTTGACGGGGCGAAGTTCGCCCTGTACACCTCCAGACAGGTGACAACAGACGCGAACGGCAAGGTCGTGCTCAAGGGCGAGCAGACCCCCTACGACACCCTGACGACGGGGTCGGTCGGCAACCCGGTCCCGCTCGAAGGTGCGGGCATATTCCCGAATACAAGCGCCGGTAACAGGCCGCTCGTGAATGGAACTTACTTCCTAAAGGAGGTCTCGGCTCCCAAGGGCTTCCTGCTTAACGACACGCTCACCAAGGTGATTGTGGACGATTACGGCGTCCATGCCGATGCTGGTACGGACGATGACGGCGTTTCGACGTTCGTGGGCCCGGGCGCGCTCATGAAGAGTCTGGGCCAGTTTGGCGCAGAGGGCGACATCGACAACACGCTCACGTGGATCAAGGGCCAGCGCCAGACGTCCGACGGGACGCTCGACGGCAACGACAACCTTTCCTGGAACAATGACGCCAAGGGCGGCGAGGATGAGGTGCACCTCAAGTACGGCGCTAACGGACGCATGTACCAGTATGGGCCCACCGAGGAGGGCAAACCCTACCGCCTGGAGACCGAGACGGGCTGGATACGTATGGGTATCACCCAGGACGTGTCTGGTGACACTAATGCGAAGGGCGCCCGTGCCAATCTGGACGACATGAATTTGAACGCCCTGTTCACAGGTGCCACCTGCGTGCGCGTGGCGAACGAACGCGAGGCGAGCCTCGAGGTGACGAAGAAGGTTGCCCTGCCCGATGGCCTGGCGGGCAATAAGGACGCGGAGTTCACCTTCAAGTTCACCGTGCCCGAGGGGAAGACCTACAAGGCCGCAGTGTTCAA
Source organism: Collinsella sp. (assembly GCA_018378775.1). Taxonomy (GTDB): domain Bacteria; phylum Actinomycetota; class Coriobacteriia; order Coriobacteriales; family Coriobacteriaceae; genus Collinsella. Next base: position 48,163 of record JAGZWV010000008.1, read on the forward strand.
GAACGCTGGGGCCGGAAAGCAAGCCGGCGACGTGTTCGATTTGAAGAACGGCGACACCCATGCTATCAAGGCCGACGAGACGATTCGCGTGTACGGTCTTGGCGAGGGCGACGAGTACGCGGTGCGGGAGCTGACCGGCGCAGACAAGATGCCCGCGGGCTATAAGCTGACCGGCCGCAAGCAGGGTACCACGAATCTGACCGGCGCAGGCGATAGTATCACCGGTGAGATCGAGAAGCAAAAACCCGACGGCACGTTGGCCGAAGCCAACAAGCTGGTGTTCACAAACACCTACAAGGCGGAAGCTAGCGACGAACTGACCCCGCAGGTAACGAAGAAGGTCTCCGGTGTTGAGAGCACGGAGAAGGCGTTCTCGTTCACGCTGACCGCCACGGAAGAGACGCAGAAGCAGATCGATGATGATGACCTCAAAGTCTCGGATGCTCTGGCGGGCAATGAGCATGCCGAGTCCAAGGCCACGAGTGGCAAGATCATCAAGGACAAGGGCCAGACGGTCGACTTCTCCGGCATGAAGTTCAACAAGGCCGGTACGTACACGTTCACGCTCACCGAGGCGCACGACGCCGACGACGACGCGGCGGTGGACGGCGTGCAGAACTCCGGCTGGACGATGGACGCCTCGACCTATACCGTCACGGTGAGGGTCGAGGATAAGAACGCCAAGCTGACTGTCACAGGCGTGACGGTGGAGAAGAGCGGCGATGACAAGCGCGAGACGCTTGAGGTCAAGAACGGCAAGGTGAACCTCGCCACCTTCAACAACAGCTATGCTGCGAAGGGTTCCGTGACCCTGGCGGCGAAGAAGCAATTTACGGGCGGCACCCTTGAGAACCAGCAGTTCTCATTCCAGGTGAAGGAGGGCGATAAGGTTGTCGCCGAAGAAAAGAACGATGCCAATGGCGACATCACCTTCCCGGCCATTGATTACACCGAGGCTGGTGAGCACGACTACGCCATCAAGGAGGTCGAAGGCACCGACCCGACTATCGTTTACGACGGCAAGACGGTGAAAGTGCACGTTAGCGTCACCGATAACAAGAACGGCACGCTGAGCGCGACCGCCACCTACGACGGCAAGGCCGACGCTCCGACCTTCACCAACTCGAAGCCGACGGCCGACGCCACTATCGAGGCGACGAAGACCCTCAAGGGCAAGGACCTGACGGCTGGTGCGTTCACTTTCGGCCTATATCAAGGCGACACGTCCACGGGTAATCCCGTCAAGATCGTCCAGAACGACAAGGAGGGCAAGATCAATCTTGCCCTCACCGGTCTGACCATCGGCGAGTACGACTACAAACTCAAGGAGGAGAACGCCGGTGCCGATCCGACTATCACCTACGACACCAAGGCGGTGAAGGTTCACGTCTCGGTGAAGGCGGAGGGCGACAAGGCGAAGGCGACCGTCACCTATGACGGCAAGAACGATGCCCCGACCTTCACTAACAAGTACCAGCCCGCCGAGACCTCGGTGGCGCTCACGGCGAAGAAGGCCTATGTGAAGCCCGACAACACGCCGGCCACGCTCAAGGGCGGCGAGTTCACCTTCGACCTGTACGAGGGCGACCTGACGGCTGAGCAGCTGAAGGGCAAGCAACCCATCCGGAGCGCCAAGAACAGCGAGGACGGCACCGTCACCTTCCCGGCCATCGACTACACCAAGGCCGGCGAGTACAAATACACCGTCGCGGAACAGGAGGGCGACCTGTCCCACGTGACCTACGACGCTACGGTGCACCATGCCGTGGTGAAGGTCATGGACAATGCCGGCAAGCTGGACGCCGCTGTTACCTACGATGGTGACAAGGCCAATGCCCCCACCTTCACGAACACCTACACCGCAAAGGGATCCGTGGAGCTGACGGCGACCAAGATCGTTGCGGTCGCGCCGGGCTTCACGCACGACACCAAGCTGAAGGGCGGCGAATACACGTTCGAGCTGAAGGACGCCGACGGCAAGGTGCTCGGCACCACGACGAACAAGGCCGATGGCACGGTGAAGTTCACGCGCAAGTTCACGCTCTCCAACCTGGGCGGCGCTGCGAGCAAGGACTTCACCTACACCATCGCGGAGAAGCCGGGCACGGAGCCGGGCATGGTCTACGACACCCATGCGCTCATCTACAAGGTGACGGTCGCGGACGATGGCACCGGCTCGCTGACGGCCACACCGCAGGTAACGAGTGGAGACAAGACCTTCACGAACACGTACCACCCGAAGGAGACCTCGGTAACGCTCAAGGCGACGAAGCGCTTCACGGGTGGCGAGCTCGCAGGGGGCGACTTCACGTTCCAGCTGCTCGACAAGGATGGCAACGTGATCCAGACCGTCCAGAATGACAAGGACGGCAAGGTCGCCTTCCAGGCAATCAGCTACGACACGCCGGGCGATCACGACTACACCATCAAGGAGGTTGCCGGCAACGACCCGACCGTCGTGTACGACACGAAGGACGTGAAGGTCCACATCAAGGTCTCCGATGAGAAGGGCGAGCTAAAGGCGACCGCCACCTACGACGGCGAGGCCGACGTTCCGACCTTCACCAACTCGAAGCCGACGACGGACGTTACCGTCGAGGCGACGAAGATCCTCACGGGCAAGGACCTGACGGCCGACGCGTTTACCTTCGGCCTGTACGACCAGGCCGGCAACGAGGTCGCCAAGGGCACCAACGACCGGGGCGGCAAGGTCGAGCTGGCCGTCAAGAACCTGAACCTGGGCGAGTACGACTACACGCTCAAGGAGGAGAAAGCCGGCCAGACCGTCGACGGCGTGGCCTACGACGCCAAGGAAGTCAAGGTCCACGTCAAGGTAGAGCAGAACCAGGGCGACAACAACAAGACGAAGGTGACCGTCACCTATGACGGTGCCGCTACGGCTTCCACCTTCAACAACACCTACGACGCAAAGGGTTCCGTAACCCTGACGGCGACCAAGACCATCAAGGTTGCGGACGGCTTCGACCACACGACGAAGCCCGCGGACGGCGAGTTTACCTTCGACCTGAAGGACGCTGCCGGCAACGTGCTCGACACCGCAAAGAACGATGCAAACGGCAAGGTCAGCTTCACGCGCGAGTTCCAGCTCTCCGACTTGGACGGCGCCGCGAGCAAGGACTTCACCTACACCATCGTGGAGCAGCCGGGCGCGGAGCCGGGCATGGTCTATGACAGCCATCCCCTCACCTATACGGTGACGGTCACGGACGGCGGGAACGGAGCACTGAATGCGAAGGCGATCGTGACGAGCGCATCCGGCTCGGATACCTTCACCAACACCTACCAGCCGGCCGCGACCGGCCTGGCCCTCGGTGCGAAGAAGAGCTATGTGAAGAAGGACGACAACACGCCGATCGTCCCCAAGTGCGGCGAGTTCACCTTCGATGTGTACGAGGGCAACCTGACGGCTGAGCAGCTTGCCGGGGCCAAGCCCGTCCGGACCGCGACCAACGGCGCGGACGGAAGTGTTAACTTCGACGCCTTCTCCTACGCGAAGCCGGGCACGCACGAGTACACCATCGTGGAGCGGAAGGGTGATCTGGCCTACGTGACCTACGACGCCGCGGTGCACCATGCCGTGGTGACGGTTGCGGACAATGCCGGCACGCTGCAGGCGAGCGTCGCCTACGACGGCACGAATGTCACGAAGCCCAGCTTCACCAACACCTATGAGGCACAGGCGACGGACTCCGGCGCGATCGCCCTCACCAAGAGCGTTGACGTGCACGACGGCAGCTATCAGCTAAAGGCGGGAGACTTCGCCTTCGAGCTGGTGGGGTCTGACGGCTCGGTGATCCAGACCCAGAAGAACGATGCGCACGGCAAGGTTGCCTTCGACAAGCTGACCTTCGACCATGCGGGCACCTTTACCTACACGGTCCGCGAGGTGCAGCCGACGGGGGACGCGCCGGGCGTGCCGGGCGTGACCTACACCGGCAAGACGTACACCCTGACCTACGTGGTGAAGGACAACAACGACGGCAAGCTGGTGGTAGAGAACTCCACGGTGAAGCCGAGCGAGGGCACCGAGAACGGCGTCACCCCCAACACCATGACGTTTGCGAACAGCTACCAGCCGGGCGCGACCTCCTACCAGATCTCCGGCACCAAGGTGCTTGAGAATACCGATTCGGCCACCATGCGGACGCCCGCCGATGGCGAGTTCACGTTCGCGCTGATTGACGTGGCCACCGGGCAGGAGATCGACCGGACCACGAACGTGGGTAACGCGTTTACCTTCAAGGCCATCTCGTACACTGCGACTGGTTCGCATGCGTACCAGGTGAAGGAGGTTGCGGGCCAAGATGGCACCATCACTTACAGCGATGCGGTGTTGGATGTGACGGTGAGCGTGACCGACGACGGCAGCGGCCAGCTGACCGCGACGGCGAACAAGACGGCTGCGGATCTGACCTTCACCAACATCTACACGCCGACGGCAACGACGGCGACGATTACCGGAACGAAGGCTCTGACCGGCCGCGACTTGGCCGAGGGTGAGTTCTCCTTCGACCTGAAGGACGCCGACGGTAACGTGGTGCAGACGGTGCAGAACGGCGCCGACGGCACGTTTGGCTTCGCGCCGCTGCAGCTGGACAAGGTGGGGACGTACGTCTACACCGTGTCCGAGCGGGCAGGGGCGACGGCGAACGGCGTCACCTACGACACGACGGTCTTTACCGCGACGGTGACGGTGACGGAGAATGCGGAGACGCACGCGCTGGAGGCGCAGGTTGCCTACAGCAAGGGCGGCAAGGCTGCGGATGCGGTGGCATTCAGCAACAGCTACGCGCCGGCCGCGACTGAGGTGAAGCTGGGGGCCTCCAAGGTGCTGAGCGGCAAGGACCTAAAGGAATGGCAGTTCTCCTTCCAGCTGAAGGATGCCGATGGCAAAGTGCTGCAGACCGCCAAGAACGCGGCAGGCGGCACGGTGGGCTTCGAGGCGATCTCGTACGACAAGCCCGGGACATACACCTACAGCATCTCCGAGGTGGACGACGGTCAGAAGAACGTGACGTACGACGCGGCCGAGCACCAGGTAACGGTGATGGTGACGGACGACGGCGCGGGCCATCTGGTGGCGACGGTAACCTATGACGGTGACGTGGCGCCGGTGTTCAAGAACACGTACACGCCGCCGACCACCCCGCCGGTCAACCCGCCGACGGAGCCGCCCACCAACTCACCGGTGTCGAAGGAGGAGAAGCCGGGTCTGCCGAACATGGGCGATACCAGCTTGTCGCCGATGGCCCTGGGTGGCATCGCGGGCGGCGCAGTGGTGCTGATCGCCACAGGTGTGATCCTGCGGCGCCGGAACCGGTAGCTGCGGCGGCCGAGAAGGGCTTTGATTGAGGGCGGGTGGTCGCAGGGCGCGGCCGCCCGCCCTTTTCGGTGAAAGGCTATGTTAGCCCGCCGTTTGCACGCGATTATGATTCTGCAGCTCCTAAGCGCGCCGCGCCCTCTAGAAGTCCGGAAAAGCTGCACGAAGCGGCTATCTTGACCCGGAAAAGCTGCAAATCTAGGCCAAATACACCCGGAAAAGCTGCAAAAGTTGGTAAAATCCATCCTGAAAAGCTGTAAACAGCAGGTGAAGGATGGTGCGTTGTGTGCTGAAGCGAAAGATGCTCGACACCCTCCGTTCGTGGCGGGCGGAAAAGGGCGCCGAATGCCTTCTCATCAAGGGCGCGCGACAGGTTGGCAAGTCGTACATAGTCGCCGAGTTCGGGCGGCAGGACTACGAAAGCTTCATCTCCATAGACTTCATTGGGTCCCCGGACCTTAAGCGGGTGTTCGATGGCCCAATCGATGCCGACTCGATCTACCGGCAGATATCGCTCGTCGTGCCCGGCGTGCGCTTTGTTCCAGGACGAACGCTTCTTTTCCTCGACGAGATTCAGGAGTGCCCGCGTGCTCGCGCTGCGCTTAAGTATCTCGCTCTCGACGGCAGGTGCGATGTCGTTGCGTCGGGCTCGCTTCTGGGCATTCGGTTCAAGGAGGAGGCTGCGCTCGCCTCCATTCCCGTTGGGTACGAGCGAGAGGTCGAAATGGGCCCCCTCGATTTCGAGGAGTACCTTTGGGCGCGCGGGTATGGGGAGGACGATATCGCCAATTTGCGGGAATACTATGAGTCGTTGATGCCCGTGCCCGTTGCGGTGAATCAGAAGATGATGCAGATGCTGCGCGAGTACCTCGCGGTCGGCGGTATGCCTGCGGTGGTGGACGCCTTTGCGCGGACGGGCAACTTCGCCGTTGCTTTCGACGAGCAAAGCAGGCTGCTCGCCTCGTATCTCGACGACGTGGCTCGATACGCGCAAGCCCCCGAGCGCGGGCGTGCGCGGGCGTGCTTTGAATCGTTGCCGCGCCAGCTCGCAAAGGAGAATACGAAGTTCCAGTATTCCGTGGTCGAGAACAGGGGAACGGCGCGCAAATTTGGCTCGTCCGTGGATTGGCTCGTGGGAGCAGGTATGGTGCGACGGTGCCAGTCGGTGAGCGCCGCCCAATTCCCTCTTGCCGCCTATGAAGACGGGACGAAGTTTCGCCTCTATGCTGTCGATACGGGCGTGCTCATGGCCATGTACGGCTTCGAAATGCTGGAGGCGGTGGTGAACAACAAGCTCGCGGGTCCCATGAAAGGCGGCCTCTACGAGAACCTGGTCGCCTGCATGCTTTCGGCGCGGGGTGTGGCTCTGCGTTATTGGCGGTCGCAGAAGGGCGATAGGGAAATAGAGTTTCTCGTCGACTCGCCCGACGCGAGCGTTGTGCCCATTGAGGTGAAGGCCTCGCGCGGATCTACGGTATCGCTCAACGACATGCTCGAGCGGCAGGACGTGAACCTTGGGTACAAGCTGATAGACGGTAACGTCGGCCGAGACGGCAAAAAGGTGACGCTTCCGCTATATATGGCCATGTTCTTGAAGTAGAGCCTTGCGTTGGCGGACTGACCCTTTGTCGCATTCCGTGCGGGTTATATGCAGGTATGCCTGCGCACGCTATCATGTATGGGTTAGACCGCAACTATGTACCTCATACGCGAAGGGATGCGCATGTATCTGAAGATCGACATGTTCTAGCCGGGCTTACCCCCGCAGTGGCGCTGCGCGCCCCATCAACTCTGCCGATTTTCACCTTCACGCACATAAAGGAGTCCCGCCATGCGCGACAAGCTCGAAAAGATCATCAAGGCCTACGAGGAGCTCGAGAAGAAGCTCTCCGACCCGGCCGTCGCCTCCGACATCAAGGAGTTCACGCGCCTCAACAAGGAGTACGCGCACCAGTCCGACCTCATCGCCGCCTCGCGCGAGTACATTGGCGCGCTCGATGACATCGAGGCCGCCAAGGAGATGCTCCGCGACACCACCGATGCGGACGAGAAGGAGATGCTCCAGATGGACATCTCCGAGAACGAGGAGAAGCTTCCCCAGCTCGAGGAAGACATCAAGTACATGCTCATCCCGAGCGACCCTAACGACGACAAGAACACCATCGTCGAGATCCGCTCCGCCGCCGGCGGCGACGAGGCCGCCATCTTTGCCGGCGATCTGTACAAGATGTATCAGCGTTTCTGCGAGTCGCGCGGCTGGAAGACCACCGTGCTCGACTCCAGCCCCAGCGAGGCTGGCGGCTTTAAGTCCATCGAATTCAAGGTCGAGGGCGACCGCGTCTACTCCGTCATGAAGTTCGAGTCCGGCGTGCACCGCGTCCAACGCGTCCCCAAGACCGAGTCCCAGGGCCGTATCCAGACCTCTACGGCAACCGTCGCCGTACTTCCCGAGGCCGAGGAGATCGACGTCCAGATCAACCAGTCCGACCTGCGCATCGACACCTACTGCGCTTCGGGCCCTGGCGGTCAGTGCGTTAACACCACCTACTCTGCCGTGCGCATCACCCACCTGCCCACCAACACCGTGGTGCAGTCGCAGGAGCAGCGCTCCCAGATTCAGAATCGCGAGGTCTGCATGCAGATGCTGCGCGCCCGTCTGTACGAGATGGAGCTCGAGAAGCAGCAGGCCGAGCTCGGCGCCGAGCGTCAGAGCCAGATCGGCCACGGCAACCGTTCCGAGAAGATTCGTACCTACAACCAGCCCCAGGATCGCGTGACCGATCACCGCATCGGCTTCAACTCCACCTACAACGGCGTGCTTCTGGGTGACCAGCTCGGCACCGTCATCGAGGCCCTCGCCGCCGCCGAGCGAGCCGAGAAGCTGGCACAGGCCGTTTAGGTTACGGCGTTCTACGAACGCCGTAACCGGCCGACGCTGCGCGCCACCCAGAACGACAATTTGTCATTCAAAAGGCAAGGCATGACCAGAAGGTCTATGCCTTGCCTTTTTCATGCCAACTTGTTCGTTCTGGGCGGCGCTCGCTGTCCGTCCTCTACCTACGGCGTTGTCTTGCTCCGGATGCGGCAGTTAGTGGTAGTCATTCTGATCCGTAGGGGACGGAGGAAAACGGATCATTTTGGTAAATTGCTATGTGGGTTTATTTAGGTTGACTTGGTAGTCTATGGGCCATTTACCTGCTTAAAGCGTCGGTCGATTACCAAAATAATGCTCAAAAAATCGTCCAAGAAGTCGCGAGCCATTTTTTGACGCGTCGTGCGTCAAGTGATTTGGCAAGTGTTTGGTTGGATATTGGTCAGTTTTGGGGCCACCTTGCCAAAAGCTTGACGGATGCAAATCTAGACGTCGACAAATGAGCACTTCGATTGCGCCGCGAGCAAAAATCTGGGCTGATTCTCGATAATCGCTTCCAATCGTCCCTTACCGCGTGCCACCCTCGCGTACAATCTGCTCCGACATTCACGCGCCGCCTGGCGCTCAAGAGGGGAGGACCCCATGGCAAACGAGATCTGGACCATCAAGCGTTGTCTCGAGTGGACCAAGGAGTACCTGGCCGAGCGCGGCGAGGAGCATCCCCGTCTTTCTGCCGAGTGGCTGCTGTGCGCGGCTACGGGCCTGGCGCGCATCGACTTGTATATGCGCATGGACGAGACGCTCGACGCGGCCCAGCTCGAGACCATGCATGCGGCTGTCGTCCGCCGCGCCAAGGGCGAACCGCTGCAGTACATCACGGGTAGCACGCAGTTCCGCATGATCGACGTAGCGTGCGCCCCCGGCGTGCTCATCCCGCGCCCCGAGACCGAGATGCTCGTCGAGGAAGTTCTGAACTATCTGGATGCCGAGGTGCTGAGCCCCGAGGCCGCCGCCCGTCAGCGCGTGGAGTTGCCCTGGAACGATGAAGTCGAGCAGGCCCGCAAGGCCGAGGCAGCACTGGCCGATGAACGCGCGACTGCCGAGCGCCGTGCCGCCAACCTCACGGCTGCCGACGAGGCGGCGCTGGGCAGCGACGTACTTGGCAGCCGCGCCTATGCCGAGGAGCTGGCCGATCGCGAGGCCGAGGAAGCCGCCGCGCGGGCAGCAGAAAGCGAAGCAGCAGAAGCCGAGGCCATGGAAGCCCCCGAGCCCGAGCTCGACGAATACGGCATTGCCATCGAAGGCGACGACCAGGAGACGACCTCCGCGCAGAACGCCGCCGAGGCCACCGAGCCCGCTCCCGCCGAGCCCCGCGTCGCCCGCGTCCTCGAGGTCGGCTGCGGCACGGGCTGTATCTCGCTCTCGCTTGCCTGGGAGCGCCGCGGCCACGTCACCTGCACCGCTACCGATATCGAGCCGCGCGCCATCGACCTGGCAACCAAAAACCGCGACGCCCTAGGTCTCACGGCAGACGAGGTCGCATTCAGCCTCACCAACCTGGTAAGCTCGATTCCCCGCGAAGAGTGGGGCACCTTCGACGTCCTCGTCTCCAATCCGCCCTACATCCCCACCGATGTCATGCGCTCGCTGCCGCACGAGGTCAAGGACTTTGAGCCCGACCTGGCGCTCGAGGGCGGTGCCGACGGCCTGGATATCTTCCGCCGCCTGCTCAACGCGGCCCCCTATATGTTGCGCGCCGGCGGCCTCTTTGCCTGCGAGCTCTACGAGGGCGCTCTCGACGCCGCCGCCGAGCTCTGCCGCCAAGCGGGCCTGTCGGATGTGCACATCGTCCGCGACCTCACCGATCGTCCCCGCATCGTCCGAGCCGTCGTCACGGAGCCCAAACAGCGTCAGTAATATTTATTAACTGATTCATTTCTAATTATAAAGCAATTTATAATTATCTCGGTTGGTAGCTGGTAGCCGAGGGGGTCATAATGAAACAACGATTTACCTATGACTGCGTTCTCATAAAAGAAGACGACGGTTACTGTGCCAGCTTCCCGCAGGTCCCCGGGGCCTTTGCCGATGGCGATACGCGCGAAGAAGCAATAGCTCATGCCATCGAGGCGCTGATGGCGTTTTTGGCCGACGATCTTAACAATGGTCGGGCTCCGGCTGGGTACGAGCGTTCGGCCGAGGTCGTGGCCCTTTCAGTCGAAATCGACCACGAGGACGCTCGGGAAGCGGCGTGTCGAACGTTTAAGGACGCGGCGGCGGACCTCAGGGTTTCCGCACCGCGAATCACTGCGCTGGTCAAAGCCGGCAAACTCGATGTTGAGCTTGTCGACGGCCGTCGGATGATTACGATCGACAGCATCGAGCGTTACGCCGCTCAGGAACGCCATGCCGGCAGGCCAAAGAAGTTCGTCGCAGTCCAATAACCCCTCGTTGCCTACTGATCTCGGGCTTCACTTCTGCAAAAAAGACCCTTCGAGCCTATTTCCGCTCTTGCAATATACCGTAAAACTTCTACTATAGAAGGAGAAAGGTATGTCAAATCAGCCGCATCGATACCGCATTGTGCTCGATTACATCGAGCCTTGGCTCGATGAGCAGGATGAGTCTACGTTGCGACAGATTTACGCAGACCTTTTGGTACTTGAGAAAGAAGGTCCTAGCCTTGGTCGTCCGCTGGTTGACCGCGTGAAGGGCTCGAAATTGCATCATTTAAAGGAACTAAGGGTGACGTCGTGCGGACCGTCGGTGATTCGTATCCTTTTTGCCTTTGACCCCAAACGTCAGGCAGTGTTGCTGTTGGCGGGAGATAAGTCGCAGGCGGAGTCGTCGAAGGCAAAGTGGAACGGCTGGTATGCGATCAGCATTCCCAGGGCGGAACAAATATACCGTCGCCATGTAAGGAGGCTCGATCAAGATGGAGCTGCATGAGTATATGGAATCACGCGGGATAGCGCGTGAATCTATTGCCGCCGAGCAGGAGAAAACTCGTGAACGTATCGAAGCCTATAAGCTCGCTCAAATTCGCAAACTAAAGGATCTGACGCAGGCCTCGGTGGCCCAGTCGATGGGTGTTTCTCAAAAACGCATATCGGAGCTCGAGCGCGGGGAGCTGGGATCAATGAGGCTCGACACGCTGAGCAGGTACGCAGAAAGTCTCGGCGGAAAGCTTGTCGCAAGCATTGAGTTTCCCGATCGTACCGTTACGCTTGCTCGCTAAAAATCTGCAATAACCCCCTCACTTTCACCGACTACTACGGCCGCTCACCAAACCAACATGCGCTCTGGGCAAATAGGTTGAACGTTTCGTGCGAGAATGCCCCACAGTAAACAAACTTGCACCAGAGCGTAAGGGGCTGGCATACACATGCAGACGGTCTATCGGGTATACGAGGGAGCGCGCGAGCCGCATCGGCTTGCCGTCGAGCGCACGGCCGAGGTGCTCGGTCGCGGCGGCCTGGCGCTGATCCCGACCGAGACGGTCTACGGTGTCGCCGTGGCGGCTAATGCCTTCTCGGATGCAATTCCTCAAGATACAAGTGGGCCCAAGCCGTGGCCGCGCGACCCGCAGGCTGCCGTCAATGGCGCCGCAGTTCCTGCGCTCGGCACCGGCTATCGCCGTATCTTCACTCTCAAGCAACGTGAACTCACGCAAACCGTCGCTTGGCTGGTCGATGGCGTCGAAGCACTCGACCGCTATGGCGTGGATATCCCTAACGAGGCCCGCGTGCTCGCCCGACGATGCTGGCCGGGCGCCCTGACTATCGTGGTCAAGGCGGCCCCCTGCGTTCCGACCTTTATGCGCGCCGCCGACGACACCGTGGCCCTGCGCGCTTCGGCCTCTCCCGTGGTCCAAGCGCTCATTCGCGCCTGCGGCAGTCCCCTTGCCTGCACGAGCGCCAACACGCACGGCGCGCCCTCGCCGGCAGGCTTTGCCGCCGTCGAGGGTCGCATCCTGGAGGGGGTCGATGTTGCCGTCGACGCCGGTGAGACCCCGTGTCGCGACGCCTCGACCATCGTGTCGTTTCAGCACGGCGAGCTCCAGATCCTGCGCCAAGGCGCACTTCCCGCATCAGAGATCGAACGGGTCCTGTCCGACCCGATGCAATAGAAAGGTTTAAGCGATGTCGTTGAATCTGGGCAGCCTGGGCATGGAAGATGCCTCGTTTGACTTTGGCGGTTCCTACATCATGGCGCTCGACTGCGGCACCACCTCGGTACTTGCGACCATCGTCGACGAGTACGGCTGCATCGTCGCGCAGGCACGTCGCAGCGTCAAAACCAGCTTCCCGCGTCCCGGTTGGGTAGAGCAAGACCCCATGGCGGTCCTTGCTAGCCAGATCGCCGTCATGATGGAAGTCCAGTTTAAGAGCGGTATCCACTCCGACCGCATTGCCGCCATCGGCATCTCCAACCAGCGCGAGACCACGGTGGTCTGGGATCGCGTGAGCGGTCAGCCGATCTATAACGCCATCGTATGGCAGTGCCGCCGTACCGCGCCGGCAATCGACGCGTTGGTTGAACAGGGTTGCGAGGAGCTGGTGCGCTCCCGCACGGGACTCACGCTCGACCCGTATTTCTCGGCCTCCAAGGTACAGTGGATTCTCGACAACGTCGACGGCGCACGCGAGAGCGCGGCGGCGGGCGACCTCATGTTTGGCACCATCGACACCTGGCTCATCTACAACCTCACCGGCGGCCAGGTCTTTGCCACCGACTACACCAATGCCAGCCGCACGGCACTCTTTAATATCCATACGCTCGATTGGGACGACGACCTGCTGGCACTCTTTGACGTTCCACGTTCCATGATGCCCGAGGTTCGCTGGAGCTCGGGCGACTACGGCCGCGTCGCGAGCGACATCATGACCAACATGCCGCCCATCATGGGCGTGGCGGGTGACCAACAGGCGTCGCTGTTCGGCCACTGCTGTTTCCGTCCCGGCCAGACCAAAAACACCTATGGCACGGGTTGCTTTATGCTCATGAACACCGGCGACGAGATCGTCGAATCCAAGAATGGCCTGGTCTCCACCATCGGTATCGCTGCGGACGGCAAAGTCAGCTATGCGCTCGAGGGCTCTATTTTTGCCGCCGGCTCAACGATGAACTGGCTTCGCAACAACATGGGCATCATCTCGAGCGTGAGCGAGTCGGCACAACTCGCCGCTTCGATTAGCGACAACGAGGGCTGCTACTTCGTTCCCGCCTTTGCGGGTTTGGGTGCTCCCTGGTGGGACCCGCATGCTCGCGGTATCGTGTGCGGTCTGACCGGCGCCTCGAGCCGTGCGACCATCGTACGTGCCGCCTGCGAATCCATGGCATATCAGAGCTACGACGTGCTGCGCGCCATGGAGCAGGACGTGGGGCTTTCGATTGAGCGCCTGTCTGTCGATGGCGGTGCCTCGCGCAACGAGTTCATCATGCAATTCCAGGCCGACCTGCTGGATATCCCCGTGCTGCAATGCGAGACGGTGGAGACCACGGCAATCGGTGCCGCGTACTTGGCGGGTCTTGCCGTCGGCTATTGGGAAGACCTGGAAGAGCTGGAGCAAAATGCCCAGATCGTTAGGACCTTCCTTCCCCACATGTCCGCCGAGCGCCGCGAGCAAAACCTTGCGGGCTGGCGTGATGCAGTCAGGCGCTCACTCAGCACCTCACAGTAGGGCTGCGATGGGCTGCTCGATACAACAAACCGCTAAACTAATGCATGGCGTGCGGCGGCAACATTGCTGCACACCTTGTCAGCAAGGCCGTTTTGCGGCCGCAACGAAAGGGGCAATCAATCCATGACCGTCACCTACGATGCGTCCCGCGTGACGCTTGTCGATCACCCGCTCGTCCAGCACAAGCTGTCGATCCTGCGCGACAAAAACACCGGCACCAACCAGTTCCGTCAGCTCGTGCGCGAACTCGCGCTTTTTGACGGCTACGAGGCCATGCGCGACCTGCCTATGGAAGACGTCGAGGTCGAGACCCCCATCACTACCGCCACGTTCAAACAGCTTGCCGGCAAGAAACTCGCCATCGTGCCCATCCTGCGTGCGGGCCTTGGCATGGTCGACGGCATCCTCGACCTGGTGCCCTCCGCTCGCGTGGGCCACATCGGCATGGAGCGCGACGAGGTCACCCACGAGCCGCACGAGTATTACTGCAAGATGCCCAAGGATATCGACCAGCGCATCTGCCTGGTCGTCGACCCCATGCTTGCCACGGGCGGTTCGGCCGAGATGGCCATCAGCTACCTGCGCGAGCGCGGTGTCAAGGACATCCGCATGCTGTGCATCGTCGCGGCCCCCGAGGGCCTCAAGTCGCTGACCGAGAAGGACCCAGATGTGCATATCTATACCTGCGCCATCGACGACCATCTCAACGAGGCTGCCTACATCGTTCCCGGCCTCGGCGACGCCGGCGACCGCATCTACGGCACGCTCTAGTCGCTGGGCTAAACGGCCGCGGCTGCAAATACGAAGAAACGGTGCGCGCGGACGAACAAAAGGCGACCGCGCGCACTCCTGTTAACGGACGTTTTGCCCTGAGCGGTTCGAGAAAAACGTATTACCGTACCTGCGGCATAAAGAAGGTCTTAAGAAAACGAACAGGTGCGTATTAACCGCTTGTTTTACGGTTGTACTTTAGCGATTGGCTCGTACAATAGTCACCAATGTTTGGCGGGAACTGTTCTGTGAAGCGTTAAAAAGGAAAGTGAGGACGCCAGTGTTTCAGATAGCCGATCTGCTCGCTATCGTTGCAGGCGCCATTGCGGGCGCAATTGCCTTCCTTCCCTTTGTCTTTACGCTCAAGCCGGTTCTTGACGATAAACAGAATGCGGACATGCTCAAGGGTATGGTGAGTCTGGCGGTCTCGGCAATCGCCCTGCTCGTCTTTACCTTGGTTGTGTTTGTGTTGTTCGGAGAGGCATTTCGCATGTTCCTCCTGGGCGAGGCGATCGGCTTCGTGGCCTTTATGGCCGCCTGCGCGGTTCGTGTCGCCAAGGCGCTGCGAGATCCTCATGAGGTCGAAAGGTAAGTCGTGGAAATTTTTGAAAAGCTGCCTGATGAGATTAATCATCTGGTCAGCGAGTTCAGCTCCACCCCTGTCGTGGGCGATCTGAGCTGCGGCATCACGCAGTACTCGTTTTGGCTGATCGTCTCCACGATCGTGCTCCTGATCGTCCTGGCCGTGTTCAAGAAGAAGCAGACCCTGGTTCCCAAGGGCTTCTTCGTCAACGGTTTCGAGTACATCATCGAGTACGTCGAGAACGATATCGGCAAGGGTGTCGTGGGTGAGAACTGGAAGAAGCACTTCCCGTTCCTGTGCTCGCTTTTCCTGTTCATCCTGATCAATAACATGATCGGCCTGATCCCGGGAATGAAGCCCGGCACCGGCGCAATCGGCTCCACCGCCGCACTCGCCATTTTCGCCTTCGTGTACTTCATCTACTACGGATGCAAGGCTCACGGCGTGATCGGCTACATCAAGAGCCTCGCCCCGCAGGGCGTGAGCTTCCCGATGAACGTGCTCGTGTGGGTCGTCGAGCTTTTCTCGACCTTCCTGCGCCTCATCACGCTCGCCGTCCGTCTGTTCTGCAACATGTTCGCAGGACACGTGGTCATGGGCTCGTTCGCCATCATGGCGAGCATGTTCATGCAGCCGCTGCTTCAGCAGGTTTCCGCGGCCCACGCCGTCGGCGCCCTGCCTTCGCTGGCCTGGCTTGCCATCCTCATCCTGATCTATGCGATCGAGCTTGTGGTCGGCGCCATCCAGGCTTACGTCTTCACGGTCCTTACCGCCGTGTATGTCTCCGAGGCAGAGGAGGTCGCGGAGGAGGAGTAGCCTTCCGTTCGCGCCTTAAAGGTAAGGCAATTCGTTAAACCGCCGGTGCCCGTACCCATGGAGCCCGGCAGTTATAAAAAGGTTATCCTGCGTGAAATAAGACACGCACGACAAAGGAGGAATCGTGGGAGTTATCGGTTACGGTCTCGGTGTTATCGGCGCTGGTCTTGCTATCGGCCTGTCTGCTCTGGGTGCTACGGGTGCTATGGCCCGTCAGCCTGAGGTCCAGGGCCGCGTGTTCACCGTCTTCATCATGGGCTCCGCCTTCGGCGAGGCTCTGGCTCTGATCGGCTTCGTTGTCGCGCTGATCGTTAAATAGCACGGAGCGTCAAGTATGAATCTTTCATCCCAGAAGAGCGCGATCGCACTCTCCGCGTCCGCGGCCGCGCTGCTCATGCCGGTTTCCGCGTTCGCCGAGGACGGCGCTGCCGGTGCGGACATCCTCATCCCTAAGATGGCGGAGTTCATCCCGGCGCTTATCGCCTTCCTGATTATCTGGATCGTGCTGGCCAAGGTCGCCCTGCCGGGCATCATGAAAACCATGGAGGAGCGCGGCAAGAAGATCGAGGAGAGCCTCGACGAGGCCGAGAAGACCAAGCAGGAGGCTATCGCCAAGCGCGCTGAGTCCGACTCGATCGTCACCGACGCCCGTCGTCAGGCTGCCGACATCGTTCTCGAGGCCCGTAAGGACGCCGAGTCCGAGCGCGCCCGTATCATCGAGGCTGCTCACAAGGAGGCCGAGGAGATCATCGCCAAGGCCCATACGACCGTCGAGGACGAGCGCAAGTCCATTTACGCCGGTGCCGCGAGCTCCATCGCCGACCTGTCCGTTGCCGTCGCCACCAAGATCGTGGGCGAGGCACTCGAGGACGATGCCGAGCAGAAGAAGCTCATCGAGCGCTACATCCAGGAAGCAGGTAGCCTGAATGCCGACTAGCCGCTATCAGGACAAGGTGCTCGAGACCTACGCGCGCTCCCTTCTGGAAGCCGCTAAGGCCGAGAACCATGTGTTCGAGGACCTCGAGATGATCGAGCGCTTGGCTTCTGCCAGCCCCGAGATCATCGCCGTGCTCGACACCATGTCCAAGCGCGACCAGCTCGACCTTCTTCCCAAGGTGGCAGCTGCCTTTAAGTATGTTGCCGAGGAAGACGAGGATGTAGTGGGCGTGACCGTCACCACGGCGATCCCGCTCGACGACGAGCTGCGTCAAACCATCACTAAGAAATGCGAGCAGGACTTCGGCCGCAAGGTATTCCTTATCGAGCAGGTCGACCCGTCTATCGTGGGCGGCTTGGTGCTCGAGGCCCGCGGTGAGCGTCGTGACATTTCCGTCAAGACGCAGCTGCGCGTCGCGCAGGAGACCCTCGCAAACTCTGCTAATACGTACGGAGGTGAAGCCTAATGTCCGAAACCCTCAATGCCCAGGATATCGCCAAGAAACTGCAGGAGCAGCTCACGAGCCTCTCCGCGACGGTCGATACGCATGAGGTTTCAACGGTCGACGAGGTAGGCGACGGCATCGCGCGCGTCTCCGGCCTCAAGAGCGCCATGGCAGGCGAGCTTCTGGAGTTCAAGAGCTCCGATACCGGTGAGACCGTCTTCGGCCTTGCCCAGAACCTTGACCGTGACGAGGTCGGCGCCGTTCTGTTCGGTGCCGTCGACTCCATCAAGGAAGGCGACGAGTGCCGCACCACTGGCCGCATTATGGATATCCCCGTGAGCCGTGCCATGCTCGGCCGCGTCGTCAATCCGCTCGGCCAGCCCATCGACGGCCTGGGCGACATCGTCGCCACGCACCGTCGCCCCATCGAGTTCAAGGCTCCCGGCGTCATCGATCGTACCCCGGTGTGCGAGCCGGTTCAGACCGGTCTGCTCGCTATCGACTCCATGGTGCCTATTGGCCGCGGTCAGCGTGAGCTCATCATCGGCGACCGTAAGACCGGTAAGACCGCCATCGCCATCGACGCTATCCTCAACCAGCGCGGCAAGGGCATGGTCTGCATCTATGTCGCCATCGGCCAGAAGGCCTCCACGGTTGCCAACATCCGCGAGACCCTCGCTCAGCACGGTGCGCTCGACTACACCATCATCGTTTCGGCCACCGCTGCCGATTCCGCCCCTATGCAGTACATCGCGCCTATGGCCGGTGCCGCTATCGGCGAGTTCTTCATGTACAACGGCGAGGACGGCAAGCCCGCCAGCGAGACCAACCCCGGCGGCCACGTGCTCGTCATCTACGACGACCTGTCCAAGCAGGCTGTGGCCTACCGTCAGATGTCGCTGACGCTGCATCGTCCGCCCGGACGCGAGGCCTATCCTGGCGACATCTTCTACCTGCACTCTCGTCTGCTCGAGCGTGCCGTCAAGATGTCCAAGAAGAACGGTTACGGCTCCATGACGGCGCTGCCGATCATCGAGACCCAGGACGGCGACGTCTCGGCCTACATTCCGACCAACGTCATTTCCATTACCGATGGTCAGATCTACCTGCAGTCCGAGCTCTTCTTCCAGGGTCAGCGCCCGGCAGTCGACGTGGGCATCTCCGTGTCCCGCGTCGGTGGCGATGCGCAGACCAAGGCCATGAAGCAGGTCGCCGGCAACCTCCGTCTGGACCTCGCTTCCTATCAGGAGCTCGCTGGCTTTACGCAGTTCGGCTCCGACCTCGACGAGGCTACTCAGAAGCAGCTGACCCATGGTGCTCGCATGACCGAGCTCCTGAAGCAGCCGCGTTACAAGCCGTTTGAGGTTGGCGAGCAGATCGTTACGCTGTTCGCTGGCAACGAGGGCTTCCTGGATGACCTGGAGATCGCCGACGTGCTGCCTTTCCGTGCCGAGCTCATCGAGTACATGGACAATGGCTTTGGCTCGCTGCTCGACAAGGTTCGCGCCAAGAAGATCGATGATGACACCAAGGCTGAGCTCTTGCGCGTCATCGGCGACTTCAAGCAGCAGTTCATGGCCAAGCACCATTCGGATGTTTCTGGATCAGAGGAGAACTAAGCCCCATGGCCAACCTTCGCGACATTAAGAAGCGAATCTCCTCGGTTACCACGACCAAGCAGATCACGCGCACGATGGAGATGGTCTCTACGGCCAAGATCCGTCGTGCCCTCGATCGCTCCAAGCAGGCCGAGCCCTATAAGGAGGCGCTGACCGACGTCATGTTGACGGTCGCCGGCGACGCCTCCTGTTCGGGCACCGATCCCATGCTGCAGAAGCATGAGAGCGTCAAGCATGGCCTGATTGTCGTTATTGCCTCGGACCGCGGCCTTGCCGGCGGTTTCAATACGACGGTGGAGCGCACGGCCGAAAAGCTCGCCGCTTCTTGGGCGAACGACGGCATCGAGTGCGAGATCATCGCGTGCGGGCGTAAGCCGGCCACGTATTTCCGTGACCGCGCAAACGTTGTCATGCACTTTGAGGGCAACTCCTCTGAGCCCGATTTCAATCAGGCCCGCATGATCTCCTCTCATATCTGCGATGCGTATCGTGCCGGTGAGCTTGACCGTGTCGAGCTTGTCTACCACCACGCCAAGAACCGCGTGGATCAGGAGCTTCGCGTCGAGCATCTGTTGCCGCTCGACCCCGAGATGATCGCTATGGCCCACGGTCCGCGTAAGAACGAGACCGACGCCCCTAAGCGCATCTCGTCCACGTTCGAGTTCGTGCCCTCTCCCGAGCATGTTCTCGGCAAGCTTGCGCCGTCTTATATCCTGACGGTCATCTACCAGGCCCTGATCGATTCGGCGGCTGCCGAGCAGGGTGCACGCCGCAAGGCCATGCACTCCGCGACGGAAAACGCCACCGCGATCATCTCGACCCTTACCCGCACGTATAGTCGCGTGCGCCAGGCTTCGATCACGACCGAGATTAACGAGATCGTCGGCGGAGCCTCAGCATTGGAGGAACAGTAATGGCTAATAACACCGTAAAGCTTGCGGTCGAGGAAGCCACCAAGAAGACGACTGCCGGTGATGGTCGCATCGTGCGAATCATCGGTCCTGTCGTCGACGTCAAGTTTGACGGCGCGGTGCCCCCGATCTACAACGCGCTCACGGTCGAGGCCGAGACCCCGATCGGTCATCTGAGCACGATCCTCGAGGTCGAGAGCCAGCTTCCGGGCGGCGTTGTCCGCACGGTCGCCATGTCCTCGACCGACGGCCTGCAGCGCGGCCTCATCGCCACCGATACCGGTGAGCCCATGAAGATGCCCGTTGGCCCCAAGACGCTCGGCCGTATTTGGAACGTCATGGGCAAGCCCGTCGACGGCAAGCCCATGCCCGAGGTGGAGGAGTTCTACCCCATCCACCATGCAGCGCCCCGTTTCGACGAGCTCACCACCAAGACCGAGATCTTCGAGACCGGCATTAAGGCCGTCGACCTGCTCGAGCCCTACATCCGTGGCGGCAAGACAGGCCTGTTCGGCGGCGCCGGCGTCGGCAAGACCGTTTTGATTCAGGAGCTCATCAACAACCTCGCCCAAGAGCACGGTGGCACCTCGGTGTTCACCGGCGTCGGCGAGCGTACCCGTGAGGGCACCGACCTGTTCCTCGAGATGAGCGAGTCTGGCGTTATCGACAAGACTTGCTTGGTCTATGGTCAGATGAACGAGCCGCCCGGAGCGCGTCTGCGCATCGGTCTGGCCGGCCTTACTACCGCTGAGTATTTCCGTGATCGTGGCCAGGACGTTCTGCTGTTCATCGACAACATCTTCCGCTTCTCCCAGGCAGGTTCCGAGGTTTCCGCACTGCTGGGCCGTATGCCGTCCGCCGTTGGTTACCAGCCCACGCTGGCAACCGAGATGGGCGACCTCCAGGAGCGCATTACCTCGACCAAGACGGGCTCCATTACCTCCGTCCAGGCTGTCTACGTCCCCGCAGACGACCTGACCGACCCGGCGCCTGCCACGACGTTTACGCACCTCGACGCCACCACGGTTCTTTCGCGTAGCATTTCGTCGCTCGGCCTGTTCCCGGCTATCGACCCGCTCGCATCTTCCTCCGACGCTCTCGATCCCTCGATCGTCGGCGAGGAGCACTACCGTGTCGCCGTCAAGGTCCAGGAGCTCCTGCAGGAGTACTCCGACCTTCAGGACATCATCGCCATTCTGGGTATGGACGAGCTGTCCGAGGAGCAGCGCCTTACGGTCAACCGTGCCCGTAAGATTCAGCAGTTCCTCTCGCAGTCCTTCCACGTCGCCGAGAAGTTCACCGGCAACCCCGGTGTCTACGTCCGCGTCGAGGATACCGTCCGCTCTTTCGCCGAGATTGTCGACGGCAAGGCCGATGACCTGCCCGAGCAGGCTTTCCGCTATGCTTCCACGATTGAGGACGTGCGCGAGCGCGCCCGCAAGATGGGGGAGAAGTAGGTTATGCGTATCCGCATCGTGTGCCCCGTGAGCTGCGCCTATGAGGGCGACGCTGCGTTTGTGTCGATTCCGTCCACGGATGGCGAGTTTGGCGTTCTGCCTGCTCACTCCAGCGAGATCTGCACGATCGACCGCGGTTACGTTCGCGTTTCCGATAAGGCCATGGGCACTGTCGACCACACGTTTGCCGTGGCCGGCGGCTATGCCCAGGTTGCGGACGATGTCGTGACCGTTCTCGCCGAGCGCGCTTGCGATTTGGCGACCGTCGATGCCGACAAGCTTAAAGCTGATATTCAAGGTTTTGAAGAGAAGCTGGGTAATTTGTCGGAGGATGATGCACGCCGCGCCTACCTCTATAATGAAATCGCATGGTGTAAGCTCAAGCTTGCCCAATAGTCAAACGATTTAGCGTTCGACCATTTGCGAACACATCATGCCCGGGATGGCCCAGCCATCCCGGGCATGCTTTTTGAAAGGGTAGACCTTGGATATTATCCGCGTTGAGGGTGGCCACGCCATCGGAGGCTCTGTGCCCGTCTCGGGTGCCAAGAACTCCGCGCTCAAACTCATGGCGGCAACGCTTCTGGCGCCGGGCAAGACGACGCTGCAGAACGTGCCCGATATTTCCGATGTTCACGTGATGGGCAAGGTGCTCAAGGGCATGGGCGCTACGATCGATGTTCTCGACGAGCACACGCTCGAGATTGATACCTCTCAGGTCGATTCTTGGGAGGCCCCCTACGAGCTCGTTGCCAAGATGCGTGCTTCCACCGCCGTCATGGGACCCCTGCTGGGCCGCTTCCATCGCGCCAAGATTGCCATGCCGGGCGGCTGCAACCTGGGTGCTCGCAAGATCGATATGCACATTCTGGGTCTCGAGGCCCTGGGCGTTGAGTTCGATACCGCCCACGGTTACATCAACGCTAATGCGCCCCAAGGTCTGCGCGGTACCACCGTCACGCTCGAGTTCGCCAGCGTCGGTGCGACCGAGAACCTCATCATGGCCTCTGTGCGCGCACAGGGCACCACGGTTATCGACAATGCCGCCCGCGAGCCCGAGATTGTCGATCTCGCCAACATGCTCAACGAGATGGGCGCCAAGATTGTAGGCGCCGGTACGCCCGTCGTGACTATCGAAGGCGTGGAAGAGCTCCATCCCGTTACCCATCGCGTGGTGGGCGACCGCATCGAGGCCGGTACCTTTATCGTTGCAGGTGCGTTGATGGCCGACGATCGCGGTGTCGATGTCACGGGCTTTTGCCCCATTCACTTGGGCATGGTGCTCAAGAAGATGGAGCTCATGGGTATCGACTGCGAGCGCGTCGAGGATGGCGTCCATGTGAACCGTGCCGAGCGTATCAAGCCGGTCGACATCCAGACGCTTCCGTTCCCCGGCTTCCCGACGGACATGCAGGCGCAGATCATGGTACTCTCCGCCCTCGCCGATGGCAGTTCCGTTATTACCGAAAACATCTTCGAGAATCGCTTTATGTTCGCCTCTGAGCTGGTGCGCATGGGTGCCGACATTCGTATCGAGAGCCATCATGCCATGATTCATGGCGTCAAGGGCTTCTCGGGTGCACAGGTTACCTCGCCCGATCTGCGTGGCGGAGCGGCCCTCGTCGTAGCGGGCTTGATCGCCGACGGGACGACCGAGGTTTCGGCCATTCATCACATCAAGCGCGGCTACGAGCAGTTTGTCGAAAAGCTGCAGGCGCTCGGCGCGCATGTCGAGCATGCTACCGTCCCTGATCCCGTCATCTACTAATACAGGTTGCCTATGTTTAATAAAAAGCCCCTCGCGGATACCACCACCCGAAGACCCTCAACTGGTGCGCAGGCCAAGATTTACAGTCGCGATAACGTGGCTCGCTATTCCGAGCGCGCTCGCCAACGTCGTCGCAGCCACACGATTCGTCACGTCGCGCTCATTGTCGTGCTTGGCGTGCTGCTGAGTGCCACTACCGCTGCCGGCCTGTGGTTTGCCACCATTATGGGCAAGCTCGGCGATTCTAATGTCATTACCGACAATCTGCGTCGGGTTCTGGTTGACACCGATGAGGCAAAGGATCCGTTCTATGTGCTGCTTCTTGGCACCGACGGCCGTCCGGGCGAGGATACGTATCGTGCCGACTCGATTATCCTGGCACGCATCGACCCCACGCAAAAGCAGGCGACGCTCATTTCCGTTCCGCGCGACACCAAGGTCGAGTACAAGGGCGAGACCATGAAGATCAACGCCTGCCATACCGTTGGCGGCGCCGAGGCCATGGTCGAGGCGGTCAACGAGCTGTGCGGTGTTCAGATTTCCCACTATGCCGAGGTCAGCTTCGACGGTATGCAGGCGCTGATTGATTCGGTTGGCGGTATCGACATTAACGCAACCGATGATGTTGACGACCCCGAGCACCTGGATATTAAGATTACCGCTGGCCAGCAGCATATGGACGGTGCCACCGCCCTTACCTATGCCCGCTGCCGCTACACCTATGCCGACGGCGATTACACGCGCATGCGCCACCAGCGTCAGGTGCTCGGCGCCCTTGCCAACCAGATTCTCAATAACTTCGATGCCACGAAGATTTTTGGCCTGGTTAATTCGCTGTCCGATATGCTCGTAACCGATATGAGCGTTCAGGATATCGTGGCTACGGTCAACGCCATGCGCGGTATGGATGTCGACGGTATCTACTCGGCCAACCTGCCCTCGTACGCCGACGACAGCACCATGATCGACGGTGTGAGCTACGTCTTTGTCTACGAGGACGAGCTCAAGGAAATGATGGAGCGCGTCGATGCCGGCAAGGATCCCAAGGGTCCCAACACCATGGGTCTTTCCGACGGTTCCAGTTCTACGATCGGCGACCTGAACAACAACACGTCTGACGACTACGCAAACGGTACCGCAACTTCATCGGTCAGCTCTGACGATTCCGATGACTCAGGCGATTCGAGCGATTCGGACTACTACGAAGAGCCCACCGGCGACGGTAACGGCTACGAGGCCAACTACTAAGTTACGGCGTTTTACCAAACGCCGTAACGGCTCGACGCTGCGCGCCGCCCAAGGCGACAATTTGTCATTCAAAAGGCAGGGCATGACCAGAAGGTCAATGCCCTGCCTTTTTCATGCCAACTTGTTCGCCTTGGGCGGCGCTCGCTGACGTTGGCTCAACCTGCGGTGCTGACTACTCCCCTTGCACCAAAAACCGCCCCGTTCTCGGTTTTGAGGACGGGGCGGTTTTGCTTACCTAGATTGTTCGAGTTCCCTATGCAAAGCGGGCGACGAGCTCCTGGAGCACGTCGGTCATCTTGACGAGCGAACTGACCGGGACGAACTCGTTGACGCCGTGGTAGCAATAGCCGCCGGTGGAAAGGTTGGGGCAGGGCAGACCGCGGAACGACAGCTGAGCGCCGTCGGTGCCGCCGCGAATCGGCAGCACCTGGGGCTCAACGCCGCAGGCAAGGTAGGCTTCCTTGGCAACATCAATAAGCTCGGGATAGTCACGAACGATCTCGGCCATATTTCGATACTGCTGCTTAATCTCGACCGTCACGTGCTTCTCACCCAGACGCTGGTTGAGCATCGAGGCGGCGGCATCAATAAGGTCGAGTTTCTGCTGGAACTTGGCGGCGTCATGGTCGCGGACGATATAGCGCGCTGTGGCGTGATCGACGGTCGCAGATACACCCTCAAGGTGATAAAAGCCCTCGTAGCCTTCCGTATACTCCGGGCGCTGCGCGTAGGGGAGCAACGCGTTGAAGTCGCAGAACAGATTGCCTGCGTTGACCATACGGCCCTTGGCGTCGCCCGGGTGGATGGACTGGCCCTCAAAGCGGACGGTCGCCTCGGCGGCGTTAAAGCACTCCCACTCCAGCTCGCCGATGGGGCCGCCGTCGACCGTGTAGGCGTACTTGCAGCCAAAGGCATCGATATCCAACAGCTCGGCTCCGTGGCCGATCTCCTCGTCAGGGCAGAAGCAAATGCCGAGTGTGGGATGGGGCAGAGAAGGGTCCTGAGCGATACGCGCGACAAGCGACATGATCTCGGCGACGCCTGCCTTGTCGTCCGCGCCCAGCAGCGTGGTGCCATCGCTGCAGACCAGGTCCTCACCCGCGAGGTCATTCAGGGCGGGAAGCTTGGCGGTACTCATGGCAACGGGCTTACCGTCAGCCGTGCCGCAGACCAGGTCGCCGCCTTCGTAGTGTACGATATGCGGCTTCACGCCGGCGCCCGGTGCAACTTCGGTGGTGTCGAGATGGGCGATCAGGCCCAGGGCGGGCTTGTCCTCAGCGCCCACACTTGCGGGGATATGCGCGCAGACATAGGCGTGCTCGGTCACGTAGGCATCTTCCGCACCAAGCTCGCGCAGCTCTTCAGCCAGCACGTTGGCAAGGTCAAACTGAACGGCGCTCGAGGGTACCTGGTCGCAGTTTGCATCCTCGGACTGCGTGTTGATCTGGACGTAGCGCAAAAAGCGCTCGAGGACATCGGGGCTCGTGGTGGTGTTTTCCATAAAGACCGCTCCAATCTTGGTCGTCGTGTGCAACAAGAACTCTAGCACGGTATGCCACGGCATACCACGACGCTTGGATGGGGTAGAATCAGCCATTGAATGCAGAAGGGACGGAAGATCATGGATACGACAAATAGCTCGCGCGAACTACATCTGACGGTGGCGAACGAAGACTACTTGGAGTGCATGGTTCGCATTGAAAGCGAAGAGGGGGAAACCAACGGCGTGCGATCGGTCGACATCGCGCAGCGCCTTGGCGTCTCCAAGGCATCGGTCAATAAAGCGGTTTCGGCGCTCAAGGCATCCGAGCTTGTCGAGCAATCGCACTACGGCAAGGTGATCCTGACCGATCGCGGCCGCGAGGTTGGCACGGCTATCTGGTACCGTCATCGCCTCATCCGCACGTTTTTGGTTCAGGAGCTCGGTGTCGAATTTGAGCGAGCCGATTCCGAGGCCTGCATGATGGAGCATGCGCTATCCGAGGACACGATGAGCCGCTGGCTCGCCTATCTCGAAAAGCAGGGAATCAGCGTCGAGGAATAGCGGGATATATATGGATACGAGTTATTACAACCGCTTTGGTGCCGAGGAACTTACGCGCCGCTTGTCGAGCGAGACCTTGTTGGCGCAGGGCCCCATGGGCAGTGTTCTGTTGAGTGAGTACGATGCCGCCGACATTCCACCGGCGTTTTGGAACCTTGCCGAGCCGCAGACCGTTTCTCGTATCCATCGCTTGTATGTCGCCGCCGGCGCGCAGGTGCTCATTACCAACACCTTTCAGGCATCGAGCTATGCCCTCAAGCACGACCAGATTGCGCCGTCCGTGGCGGAGGTCAATCGCGGGGCCGTCGACGATGCCCGCCAGGCGCACCCTCAGCTGCTGCTAGGCTCGATGGGCCCGATCGGTATTGAGTGGTTTGCCGAGGACTCTGCCGAGTATCGTGAAATCCGAGGCATTGCGCGCGAACAGGCGCACGCCTTGCTCAACGCCGGCGTTGACGGTCTGCTGATCGAGACGGTGACGTCTATCCGTAATTTGCAGCCCATGCTTGCCGGCGCCCGAGATGCCGCCGATGGCATGCCTGTTCTGGTGAGTTTTGTCGTTGACGATAAAGGCGACCTGTTGGGCGATGGCCTCAACATCGAGGCAGCCGTTTTGTACGCCGAAAAACACGGCGCAAATTCGGTTGGTGTTAATTGCTGTTCGCTTGCGGCCGCGAACGCGGCGGTGCCCAGGATGGTTGCATCGGCGACTACTCCCGTCACGGTGCGTCCCAACGTAGGCGATCCGGTCCAGACTCAGGATGGCCCCGTATGGCACGAGAACCCCGAAGCTTTCGCGCGCGCATGCATCGAATGGAGACATGCCGGTGCCGCAATGGTGGGCAGTTGCTGTGGAACCACGGCAATCACTACGGCCGCGATGGCCGAGGCGCTCGATATATAAAGGGCAGACCGCCCCATACGGGGCGGTTTTTTATTGCTTGCATGTCCTCGGCAGCATTTGCCCAAATGGTGAATGCTGGTGCCGGCAGGTTGCCGAGTGCATGTTGCGGGTATACCCCATGCGTACCATGATCCAAACACTGTGAGGTGTCTGCGCGTGTGCGCGATAATTCATTTTGGAACTGACGGTTGGCGCGCTCGCGTCGATGAGGACTTCACTGCCGATAACGTTGCCCGTATCGCCGATGCCGTCGGCGAGTTGTGGCAAAAGACCAATCCGGGCAAAACGGTATATATAGGGTTCGACACCCGGCCCCTGGCGCGCGAGTTCGCTGAGCTTGCGGCGGGCGTGCTAGCAGCGCACGGGCTAGACGCCGTGCTCGCTTCGCGACCTGTCCCGACCCCTGCCCTTACGTGGGCGGCGGCTTATGACGGTGAAGCGTGCGGCGCGCTCATGGTGACGGGGTCCCATCATCCGCAGGGCTATCTGTGCCTCAAGATTCGCATGGGTGACGGCTCGACCGCCAACCAGGATGTCATCGAAGAGCTCGAAGAGACTATGGATCCCGAGCCAATGGGGATCGAGGGGCAATATCGCACCGCGGATATCATTCCTGACTATATGCAGGCGGTGGCATCGTTTGTCGATGCCGAAGCCATCCGCGCCGCGCACTTGCGCGTGGTTGTCGATCCCATGGGCGGCGCAGCCCAGGGCTATCTAGCCGACTTGCTGCGCGAGCTTGGCGTTGAGGTGCACGAGATTCACGCCGGGCAGGCGTCTGACCAAGAAGATATCTGCCCCGACCCCGTTGAACCGTGGGTGGACGCTTGCGAGCGCACGGTTATCGAGGACGGAGCTTGCGCTGGCCTGGTGACCGACGGCGACGCCGACCGTATCGGCGCGGTTGACGAGCGCGGCAGATATATACATCCGCATCAGATCATGGCGCTCGTTTTGGGCGACTTGGTTCAATTTCGTAATTTGGAGGGGCGCGTCGTCGTCAATCTTTCATGCTCGACGCTCGTGCGTCGCATTGCCGAGGCGCTTGGCTGCCGCGTGACCGTCAAACCAGTCGGTTTCAAATATATAACGGCGGAGATGAAGAAGGGCGGCGTCCTCATGGGCGGCGAAGAAGCCGGTGGTATCGGCATCGCCGCGCATATGCCCGAGCGCGATGGAATCCTCGCCTGTCTGATTCTGTGTGAGCTTATGGCAAAGACGGACGCGCCTTTGGGCGTTCTGGTCGACCAACTCGAGGACAGTTTTGGTAAGACGAGTTACGGTCGACGCGACTTGCGCCTTGAGGCCGAAGATGCCGAAACGTTACGAACCCTGCTGCCGGGCGTAAACCCCAAGTCGATTTGTGGCAAGGTGCCGCAAAACGTTAGTCATATGGATGGCTTGCGTTTGGCATTCGAGGATGACACGTGGCTGCTGGTCCGTCCTAGTGGGACCGAACCGTTGGTGCGCGTCTACGCCGAGGGGTTCTCGGTGGAAGAACGTGATGAGTTGCTCGATGCTGGCTGTGCTTTAGCTAGGGGGACGTATCCGCTTTAACCATGAGACTGCCTTATATAAAGAGATGCTCGGCGAGCGGTAGGTAACGGCTGGCAAACGTTAGTCGGATCACAAGATGTGTAGGAAATGTGTACACCCAGATTCCCGCCCCCGGGACCCCTCCGGTCTGGCAATATATCTCCTTGCCGCGCGGCCCGGTCGGACCGGATGAGCCGCAAAGCGTGCACCTTGAGAACCGGATACTGCGAGGATGGA
>JAGZWV010000009.1 GCA_018378775.1 Collinsella sp.
TCAAATGCGCGCGCAATGCCGTGCGGTCCGCGACAGTTCGCTTGTGCATATGCACGCAATTCTTCACGCTCGACACCGTACTCACGAGCCAACCCGTCGACATAGCCTAGTGCATATCGAAAAGCGCTCGTTCGGGCGATGTCGACCACCGTGTGATATGGATCCGTTAACGTAAACGGGCCGAGCTGCCATACGTCGCCCGGCCGCCAGCGTCGGTATTCAACGAATTCGTACATATCGCGTCTGGTGGAACGCGGTAGCAGCACTTGCACCCTGTCGAGAAGCGAATATGCAGAACCGATGCCATAGAGCAGTGCCGCCGTTGCTCCACAAAACACGGCATCCGGTTCAACGACTGCAATAGCGGATGCCAATTGAAAGATGCGATCTTCGACGCCGAGGCCATTCCAATACGCGGAATCAGCGTAGACATGGTTGTAGAGTCGAATAATCATCTCTTTTTGCATGAGCGCGTAGGCACAGCGTTCATCCCATTTTTTGGTAGCTACAAACAGGTGCCCGCCATGATGGGCCTCGAATAACCGGAAGAATAGCTCTGCTTGCGATTTGGAACAGCGTTTATCATGACTCATTTTCGACCCCATGGTCTCGAGGGGGAGTGAATGGCACTACGCTATCCCATATTTGGTCCGCCAGACCTTGCCATGAACTGACCAAAAGCTTGACGGGGCAGGTCAGAGTCATGAGTCGGAGCCAAACATATCGGCAAACGGTTGATTAGTGCCCCTCGGCGGCACTAAAAACCACCCTTACAGAAAGTTGCGGTGAAATAGTTCCTGAAAGGCTCGAATAAGCCTAAATCCAGGAACTATTTCACCGCAACTTAGGAGGGGATGGGGTTAGCTGCGGGGGCGGTGGCGGAGTTTGTCGATGGTGGAGTCGGTGCTTCGGCTGCGGGCTTCGGCGGCGAGGTCGCGAGCATCGGCGGCGGTTTGGCACTTGCGACGGTAATCGATCATGCCTTGGATGATGGGCTTGCCAAAGCTCACGACATCATCGTTGTAGATGGCGGTTCGGGCTGCGAGGAGGCAGTCGGTAAAGTCCATATGGGTCTTGCCGAAGAGTTTGACGGCAAGGGCGACAACGGTGGGCTCGTCGACCATGACGTCATCGAGCAGCCTTTTCATGGCCGCAGCAATTTCAACGCGGGGAACCTTATAGACGTCGCGCAGCGTGACCACGACGCGCGTGATGATTTCGGGGTAGACACGTGCGGTGCGCGTGGCGATGACCTTGGCAGCGCGCGGTGACAGGACCTCGTCGTCGTCAAGCAGGTAGCGAAGGATGACGGTCTCGTCGATGATGGTGCTACTCATGGATATCTACTTCCTCGGGACCCAAAACCGACTCGTCGCTTTCTGTGGCTAGGTATTCAATCCAGGCATTGCGCTCCTCGGAGCGGCGATTGGGGTCCCCATATGCTTTGAGCAGTCCATAGGCGGACATGCCGTCCTTGGAGCGCACGGCGACCGGCTGAAAGGGGAGCTTGCGCATCAAAATACTCTGCGCGAAAAATAGACGGACAGCCTCGGCGAGCGATGTGCCCATGGCGTCGTAGAGACGCTCGGCATGCTGCTTGTCTTCCTCGCGAATGCGCACCTGCAGGATGGCTCGTTTTTGAGTCGATGACATCACTGGCCTCCCTTAATGAGCGTGCAATTTGAATAGTCAAATACAACATCGGCTAATAATAGCCAATCTTACAACCACTACTTTATTGCACTAGAGTAATTGAGTGTAAACGATATTACAAACGTACTACATCTTTCAGAAACGAGCGTGAAATCTCCCTTGGATGTACGCATGTAATACACTCACCTTTATAGCTTCTAGAGAATAATTCCAACCTGCCAAAACCCCTGCAATACACCCGTATTGCAGGGCCTATGCTCAAGTTTGCCCCCTGCAACTGCGTATATTTAACCTGTATATCGTTGGAGAAACTCTACCGAGTGCCTGTTTCGCCGCATGCGCTCGATACGCCGATGCCAGGCCACGGGCGGCTTGGGGCAACGTCGACAGGGTCTCTCCGGCATGGGATTCAGGAGGGAGTGAACAACATGGGCAATAAACGAGTCGTGGCTGATTCTTCACGCTGCATTGGGTGTCAAACCTGTATGGCGGCGTGCATCGAGGCACACGATATTCCCGGCAACATCGCCGCGCCGCGCCTGCGCGTGACGCGTACGTACGAGATCTCCGCACCGGTGGCTTGCCATCATTGCGAGGATGCCCCGTGCGCGAAGGCCTGTCCTACGGGCGCCTTGTTCTTTGATCCAAAGAACCATCGCATCGGCGTCAACGAGGACAACTGCATCGGCTGCAAGAGCTGCGTCATGGCATGCCCCTTTGGCGCCGTGAGCGTGGCGACCACGCAGGTCCCCGTCTTGATGGGTGACGTGCGAGTGGGTTCGCAGACTAAGAGCTTCGTGCTCAAGTGCGACCTGTGCGTGGACCGTCCCGGCGGTCCGGCATGTGCCGAGGCGTGTCCGACCAAGGGCCTCACCCTGGTAGACGAGGAGCGTCTGGCAGAACTGACTGCCGAGCGTGCCCGCGCCACCATCGAAAACGAGGCGTAAGCGTCGGGCGACAGGCCCAATGATTGTCAAATAAGTACCGAGTATTCGGTAGCAGAGAAAGGAAGGAGGGTGTCATGGAGAAGCATAAAGTGATTTGCCCGTACTGCGGCGCCGGTTGCCAGTTTAACCTCTTGGTCCAAAACGGCCAGGTCGTGGGTACCGAACCGCTCAACGGCATCACCAATCAGGGCGAGCTGTGCCTTAAGGGCATGAGCGGCTACGACTTCATCAACGACACCAAGATCTTGACTCCTCGCGTACTGCACCCGATGATCCGTCGCACCAAGGGCGCGGATCTTGAGCGCGTAAGCTGGGACGAGGCACTGGATTTCACCGCATCTAAGATGCAGGCCATAATTGACGAATATGGTCCTAACGCTGTCATGACCACCGGCTCTTCGCGAGGCGGCGGCAATGAGGCGAACTACGTCATGCAGAAGTTTACGCGTGCGTGCATCGGCACCCACAGCGTAGACAACTGCGCCCGTACTTGACACGGCCCTACTGTCCTCGGTCTGATGGACACGGTTGGTTCAGGTTGCATGTCATGCTCCATCCCCGGTATGGAGGATGCGGGCTGCATTTTCCTCTTCGGCTATAACCCTGCCGATTCGCACCCCATCGTCGCAAGGCGTATCGTGCGAGCCAAAGAAAAGGGTTGCAAGATCATCGTCGCCGACCCGCGCCATATCGAAACCGCGCGTATCGCCGATCTCTACCTTCCGATCAAGAACGGTTGCAACGTTGCGTTCCTCAACGCCTTTGCCAACTGCTTGGTCAACGATGGCCTCTACGACAAGGAATTCGTCGCCGAGCACACGAACGGCTTTGACGAGTGGTGGGAGACCATCAAGAACTACACTCCCGAATCCGTACAGGACATCACGGGTGTCGAGCCCGCGTTGATCCACCAAGCTGCCGAGATGTACGCCACGGCGAAGCCTTCCGCCATCATTGGCTGGGGCATGGGCGTATGCCAGCAGAAGCAGAACCTGAAGACGGTGCACACCATCGCCTCCATCGCCTGCGTTGCCGGCCAGATCGGCAAACCCAACTCCGGCCTCGCGCCCGTGCGTGGCCAGAACAACGTCCAGGGCTCCTGCGATATGGGCATGCTGCCCAACCTGTACCCTGGCTATCAAAAGGTCACCGACCCGGCCGCGCGCGCCAAGTTCGCCAAAGCCTGGGGCGTGCCCGAGGAGAAGCTGCCTCTCGAGGAGGGCTACAAGCTCACCGACCTGGGTCACCTGGTTGACGAGGGCAAGGTGCACTGCTTCTACAACTACGGCGAGGACCCGGTGCAGACCGAGCCCGATTCGGCCGGTATGCGCAAGACGCTCTCCGAGCTGGATCTGTTCATTTGCCAGGACATCTTTATGACGCAGACGACCATGCTCGCCGACGTCATCCTGCCTGCCACCTCTTGGGGCGAGCACGAGGGTGTCTTTACCGCATCCGACCGTAGCTTCCAGCACTTTGACGCGGCTGTTCCGCCCAAGGGCGAGTGCCGTCACGACTGGGAGATCTTTGCCGACCTGTCCACGCGCATGGGCTACCCCATGCACTACGACAACACCGAGCAGATCTGGAACGAGTGCATTAGCCTGTGCCCCAACTTTGTGGGCGCGACCTACGAGAAGATGGCTCCCGAGGGCGGCTACGCACAGTGGCCCGTCAAGAGCACCGATGTGAACGACCATGGCACCCCCGACATGTTCGCGGGCGGCAAGTTCACTACCAAGGACGGTCGTGCCAACCTGATGGCGCACGACTGGGAGGCGCCCTCCGAGCTTCCCGACGATGAGTACCCGCTCATCCTTTGCACCGTCCGCGAGGTCGGCCACTACAGCTGCCGTTCGATGACCGGCAACTGCAAGACGCTGGCACTGCTTGCCGACGAGCCCGGCTTCGTTCGCATGAATCCCGCGGACGCGAAGGCCCGCGGCATCAAGAACGGCGACATCGTCTCGATTCACAGCCGCCGCGGCCAGGTTTACAGCCGCGCGGACGTGTCCGACCGTATCAACAAGGGCACGGTCTACATGACCTACCAGTGGTGGATCGGCAAGTGCAACGAGCTGACCATGCACAAGGTCGACCCGGTCTCGCACACGCCCGAGGACAAGTTCTCTGCCTGCCAGGTCGACGCCATCGCCGACCAGGTGTGGGCCGAGGGCGAGGTGGAGCGTCAGTACACCGAGCTCAAGCAGGCTCTGGTGGACGCAGCCGCTCCCCAGGATGTTGAGCCCGGCGCCGCCAAGTTCGACGACGAGACGCACGTGAACCAAATCGTGTAGTCCCGTTCTCGTTGGCTTTTTGGGCCGGGCGTCCAAGCGCATCGGACGCCCGGCCCGTTATTTTGAAAGGAAGTGGGGATGAACCGCTTCATCGATATCAACCCGGAGAGGTGCATCGGCTGCGGAACATGCCAGTCCGCCTGTGCAGATGCCCACCGGATGCAGGGTCTTCAGGACACGCCGCGTCTGGCGCTCGTGAAGACCGGCGGCATTTCGGCCGCCCTGGCCTGCCACCATTGCGAGGGTGCCCCTTGCGCCGAGGTCTGCCCGGTAAACGCCATCGAGCACGATGGCGACCGCATCCACGTTAAGGAGCAGGAGTGCATCGGGTGCAGGCTGTGCGCCATCGCGTGCCCCTTCGGCGCCATCCATCCGGACGGCACGTCTATTGCCGGTGTCGCAGGCATGTGCGACCCGACGCCTTCGTATCCTAAGTCCCTGAGCAGCCTGCTTACGTGGGCTCCTGGCCAGTACACCTGCGCCGTCAAGTGCGACCTGTGTGCCTTCGATCCGGACGGCCCGCATTGTGTGGCGGCGTGCCCCACCAAGGCGCTCACCGTCATGGGCGACGCGGCCGATCGCGAGCTCGACGAGGCCAAGCGCCTGCGCTCGATCGAAAACGGTCCAGTCGTCGACGTTACCGCTGTGGCCCAGGGCCTGTCCGAGAAAGCAGAAGGGAGCGTAAACAATGGATAGCATGACGCTGTTTATCGCATCGCTTGCCGTCTCGTGCATCGGTGCGCTCGCCTCGGTTCTGCTGATCAAGGCCGATAACGCCGCCAAGACCGCCGGCTGCCTGATCGGCGCCGTCGCGGCCGTGCTGTCGTTCATCGCGGGCCTCGAGGCCGTGCTTGGCGACGTTTCGTCCCTCAACACGGTCTTCTTTTTCCCGTTCGCCCGTCTCGAGCTCTTGCTCAACGGCCTTGCGGGCCTGATCGTGGTCCTCATCTCAATCCTCGCCTTTGCGGGCTTCATCTACGGTCTGTCCTACTTCGATGAGTACCCGGGCAAGGTCGGGCGCGCCGGTTTCTTCATGAACACCTTCGTCGCCTCGATGATGCTCGTCATCACCGCCGACAACGTGTTCTGGTTCCTGGTCGCCTTCGAGCTCATGTCCCTTACGAGCTACTTCCTTGTCGTTATCGAGGAGAACAAGAACTCCATTAGGGGCGGTTGGCTCTACTTCGTCATCGCGCACGTGGGCTTTGTCCTTATCATGGCGAGCTTCCTGCTCATGACCAACGGCGTGGGCGGTTCCTTCAGCTTCAGTGATTTCCGTACGCATGACTTTGGACCCGCCGTCTCCTCCGCGTGCTTCGTCCTCGCGTTCTTCGGATTCGGCGCAAAGGCCGGTATCATCCCGCTGCACTCCTGGCTGCCCCAGGCGCACCCCGAGGCGCCGTCCAACGTGTCCGCCCTCATGTCCGGCGGCATGATCAAGATCGGCATCCTGGGAATCCTCAAGGTCGGTCTCGACCTGCTCGCGGGTTCGGGCGTCCAGCTCTGGTGGGGCCTCATGGTCCTGGTCTTCGGATCCATCTCGTCGGTCCTGGGCGTCGTCTACGCCCTCCACGAGCACGACATTAAGCGCCTGCTGGCCTACCACTCCGTCGAGAACATCGGCATCATCTTGCTCGGTGTCGGCGCGTCCATGACGGCGCACGCCCTGGGCAACGACGTCATCGCGACGATCGCGCTCATGGCCGCCCTCTACCACACGCTCAACCACGCCATGTTCAAGGGCGAGCTGTTCCTCGGCGCGGGCTCCCTGCTCTATGCCACGGGTACGCGCAACATGGAGAAGATGGGCGGCCTGTTCCGCCGTATGCCGGTCACGGCCGTCTGCTTCCTCATCGGTGCCCTTGCCATCTCGGCTATCCCGCCGCTCAACGGCTTCGTTTCCGAGTGGTTCACCTACCAGTCCCTGTTCAACATCTCGACGCTCTCCGACCCGGTCGTCATGGTGTTCGCCGTCGCCTCCGCGGCCGCCCTCGCCATCACCGGTGCCCTGGCCGTCACGTGCTTCGTGAAGGCCTACGGCGTCTCGTTCGCGAGCAGCCCTCGTTCCCAGGAGGCCGCGAACGCCAAGGAGTCCCCGGCTCCGATGTTGTTCTCGCAGATGCTCCTCGCGGCCATCTGCGTGGTGCTGGGAATCGGCTCTCCCGTCATCGCCCCGGTTCTGGGCGACGTCGCCCAGAGCGTGCTTGCCGGCTCTGCCATCACAGCCACCTCGGGCGTGTCTCTGGTGAACGAGATTTCCGGTGCCGCCACCTCCACCCCCGCGATCGCCATCGCGCTCGTGGTCCTCACCGGCCTCGCGTTCGTGTTGAGGTCCTGCCTCGGCACCAAGGCCCCCGCTAAGAAGACCGACCCTTGGGCGTGCGGCTACGAGCCCAACGAGCACATGCCCGTCGTCGCCACGAGCTTCGCGTCAGACGTAGAGCTCTTCATGGGCCCGCTCTACACCCTGCGCGAGGTATGCACCAAGATCTGCTGGTCCATCGCGCACGTGTTCCAGAAGCTCACCGGTGTCGCCCAGGGCGTTGAGCCCCTGCCCGACCGCTTCCTGGTCGATGCACCGAGCGAGGGTGCCGATAAGCTGGCCGGCCTCGCCTCCAAGATCGAGGGCGGCAACTACTCCGTATACATCTGCTATATCGTCGCGGCGCTCGTGGTCTTCCTCGTGCTCGCCGTGGTCATGGTCTAGAGAGGGGAGAGGATATTATGAACATCGTTCTTGCGATAGCGCAGGGCCTCGTGGTCATGCTGGTCGCGCCCTTCTTCTCCGGCCTCGCCCGTGTGATTCGCGCGAAGATGCACAATCGCCGCGGTCCGTCCATCCTTCAGGATTACCGGGACCTCGCGAAGCTCATGGCGCGTCCCGAGTCCGTGAGTTCCGACTCGAGCTTCGTGCTGCGCATCATGCCGCCGCTGTTCCTCGCGGTGTCGTTCATGCTCGCCATGGGCCTGCCCATGTTCACGCTCGAGAGCCCCATGCCCGTCTTTGGTGACGCCATCACCATCATGTACGCGCTCGCGCTGTCCCGCTTCTTCTTCGCGCTGTCCGGCGTGGATTCCTCCAACGCCTACGCGGGCTTCGGCGGTATCCGCGAGCTCCTCATGAGCGTGCTCATCGAGCCGTCCATGCTCATCGCGCTGTTTACCGTCGCCATCGTGTGCGGCTCCACGGACATTGCGACCATGGGTCAGCACATCGTTACGGGCAACGTCTCGAGCGTCGTCGCCGTCATCCTCGCCGGCGTCGCCTTCGCGGCCGCCTGCTATATGGAGCTCGGCAAGCTTCCGTTCGATCAGGCCGAAGCCGAGCAGGAGCTCCAGGAGGGCCCGCTCGCCGAGCTCTCCGGCCCGTCCCTGGCCATGATGAAGCTCGCCATGGGCATGAAGCAGGTCGTGGTCGTCGCTTGGTTCACCTCCATCTTCATTCCCTGGGGAGAGCCCGCGACCATCGGCGTCACCGCTCTCGTGGGCGCCGTCGTCTTCCTTGTCAAGTGCCTGGTCGATTTCGTTGTCTGCGGCGTGCTCGAGAACTCCGTTTCCCGTTCGCGCTTCAAGGTGCTCGGTAACCAGACCTGGGCCGTCGTCGGCATCGCGGTCCTTGCGTTCATCTTCGTCGTCGTAGGCGTGTAGGGAGAAGGGAGAAACTATGTCAATCGAATCGAGCTTGTCCCTCTTTGCCATGGTGGCGATCGCCGTCCCCATGCTGGGCTCCCTGCTCATCGTCATGCTGCCGC
The DNA here is from genome assembly GCA_018378775.1 of Collinsella sp. Taxonomy (GTDB): domain Bacteria; phylum Actinomycetota; class Coriobacteriia; order Coriobacteriales; family Coriobacteriaceae; genus Collinsella. The sequence continues at coordinate 8,650 of JAGZWV010000009.1, forward strand.
GTCCCTACGCTAAATGGATCTGCGCCTTTGCCGGCGGCATCGCCACGGTCGCTTCCGTTGGCTTGGCCGCGACGTTTGCCGGAAATGGCATGAACGCGGTCGATGTAACCTGGGCGAGTATGGGCCAGACCTTGGTCATGGGCTTCATATTCGACCGGATGAGCACGCTGCTCGCACCCGCGTTCGTCGCTATCGGCCTGCTCGTCGTCATCTATTCGTTCCCGTACATGAGCGATAAGAACAAGGAGCATCCCGACGCGCCCCGTCGCCGCTTCTACGTGTACTTCTCCACGTTCATCGGCGCCATGGCCGGTCTCGCCTACAGCTCCACCATCGTCGGCCAGCTCGTTTTCTTCGAGATCACCGGCGTGTGCTCCTGGGGCCTCATCAGCTACTACATGACGCCCACGGCCAAGAAGGCCGGTATGAAGGCGCTCATCATCACCCATATCGGCGCTCTGGGACTCTACATCGGCGCGGCCTTCCTGTTCGCCGGAACCGGCACGTTCGCGCTGAGCGCGATCTCCCAGCTCGATTCCGGTATGAAGACCGTCGTGCTGCTGCTCATCCTGTTCGCCGCTTGGGCCAAGTCCGCCCAGTTCCCGCTCTACATGTGGCTGCCCTCCGCAATGGAGGCCCCCACGCCCGTTTCCGCCTACCTCCATGGCGCGTCCATGGTGAAGGTCGGCGTGTGCGTGTTCGCCCGCGCTCTTGCGAGTGCCGGCGATATCCCCGAGATCGTCGGTTGGGTCGCCATCATCGACGCCGTCGTGACCATGCTCTTCGGCTTCCTCATGTACCTGCCCCAGAAGGATATGAAGCGCCTGCTCGCCTTCTCGACGATCGCGCAGCTCGCCTACGTGTTCTTCGGCCTGGGCCTCTCCGTGTTCGGAAGCCAGATGGCGTTCAACGGCGCCGTCGAGCACATCTTCAACCACGCGTTCACCAAGACCCTGTTCTTCCTCATCGCCGGCTCCCTCAGCTTCACGCTGGGAACCCGTATGTTGCCCAAGATCCAGGGCCTCATGAAGAAGTACCCGGTCACGGGCGTGGGCTTCGCGGTCGCCGCGACCGCTATCGCCGGCGTGCCCCCCATGAGCACGTTCTTCTCCAAGTTCCAGATTATTTCCGGTGGCTTCGCGGTTGGTGCTTCCAACACGGTCATCTTCATCCTCGTGTGCGTCATGGTCGTCGAGACCGTCGCCACCTTCGCATGGTTCCTGCGTTGGATGGGTAAGGTCCTGCCCGGTGAGCCGAGCGAGACCGTGGCCGCCGGCCAGCCCCTTCCGCGCGCCATGGCGTTCGTGTTCGTCGTCCTCATGATCATGGTCGTCGTCGCCGGTCCTCTGTCCTCTAGTTGGATGGGTTAGGAGGTAGGACATGGGTTATTCGTTAGTCAATATCCTGGGCGGTCTTCTGATCGTGACCTCCACCATGGTGGTCGTCTCGAAGACCATCCCGTCCGCCATTAAGTGGTACGCGATCCAGTCGGTTGTCCTGGTGGGCGTGCTGCTCACCCTGGGCCTCACCACCGGTGCCACCGAGCTTCTCATGTGGGCCGCGTCGGCCTTCGTCACCAAGGTGATCCTCGTTCCGTTCATTCTCAACCGTGCCTACAAAAAGATGGGTTCGCCTGCCGATAGCACGCTGACCTCCTCCATCAAGCCGGCCTGGACCATCATCCTCACCGGTCTGGAGGTGGCCATCTGCTTCGCGGTGGTCACGCGCCTGAGCCTGCCCACCGCTGAGGTGGCTACTCCGGCCCTCGCCATCAGCTTCGCGCACTTCTTCGTCGGCCTCACGTGCATCATCTCCCAGCGCAACATCCTCAAGCAAATCTTCGGGTACTGCCTTATGGAGAACGGTAGCCACGTGACGCTCGCCCTGCTCGCGCCCACGGCCCCCGAGATCATCGAGATCGGCATCGCCACCGACGCCATTTTCGCCGTCATCATCATGTCCGCCGTCGTCGTGAGGATCTGGAACGACACCAAGTCGCTCGACTCCCACGACCTGACCGAATTGAAGGGGTAGGCCATGGATGTTTCAATGCTGACGGTCGCCCTGCTCGCTTGTCCCCTCGCGTTCTCCCTGATTATGGCTGCGCTCCCCAAGACGACGTCCTACAGCGTCTTTGCGGGGCTCAACACCATCTCCGTCGCGGCGACCCTCGTCCTTTCGGTCGTCACCGCGGGAACCATGCTCTCGAGCGGGCAGAATATCGACGCTTTGGGCCTGTGGCTCCATCTCGATTCGCTCTCGTCGATCTTCGTCCTTCTGGTAGGCATCATCGGGTTCATCACCGGCGTGTACTCCATCTCCTATATCAAGATCGATATCGAGGAGAAGACCATGCCGGCCGAGCGCACCAAGCAGTACTACGCGCTGTTTAGCCTGTTCGTTTTCACGATGCTGCTCGCCTGCCTGTCCAACAACATCATCCTCACCTGGGCGGCGGTCGAGGCCACCACGTTGTCGACCGTGTTCCTCGTGGGCATCTACAAGAACAAGCAGACGCTCGAGGCGTCTTGGAAGTACGCGATGGTCTGCACCGCCGGCGTGGCCTTCGGCCTGTTCGGCACGCTGCTCATCTACGCGAACGCCGCCGATATCATGCCCAACGCGCATGAGGCAGCCTTCCTCACCTCCATCATGCCCTACGCCGACCAGTTCGACCCGATGCTCGTGCGCCTCGCGTTCGCGTTCATCGTCATCGGCTTCGGCACCAAGGCGGGCCTGTTCCCCATGCACACTTGGCTGCCCGACGCGCACTCCCAGGCTCCGAGCCCGGTCTCCGCGCTGCTCTCGGGCGTGCTGCTCAAGTGCGCCATGCTGGTGATCATCCGCTTCTACTCCCTGTCCATCATCACGGTGGGCGACACCTATCCGCGTACGCTCCTGCTCATCCTGGGCACGCTGTCCATCCTGGTGGCCGCCCTGTGCATCTTTAAGCAGGACGATATCAAGCGCCGCTTCGCGTACTCCTCCGTCGACAACGTCGGCGTGGTCGCGCTGTGCCTGGGTATCGGTGGTCCGCTCGGTATCGCCGCCTGCCTGCTGCACTGCATCTTCCACGGTTTCACGAAGGCGCTCGCCTTCTGCATGGCCGGTAACATCCAGCACATCTACCACACCCGCGACCTGAACAAGATCAAGGGCGTCGTCGAGATCGCTCCCGTCACGGCAGCGCTCACCATCATCGCCCTGCTCGCGCTCGCCGCCTTCCCGCCGTTCGCCCTGTTCATCTCCGAGTTCCTCACCTTCGTGGCCGGCGTCCAGTCCGGTCCCATCTGGGTGGTCGTGCTCGTGGCCATTGGCCTCACCGGCGTGTACTTTGCCCTTACCGGCATCGCGCTCAAGTCCATCTTCGGCAAGGCGCCCGAGGGCATGAAGCGCCACGAGGTGCCCGCCCTCATGATCATCCCCGAGATCGCCCTCGCGATCGTGGTCATGTGGTTCGGTATCGCCACCCCGGTCGCCATCACGAGCGGCGTCGAGGATGCAACGTCCGTCGTTTTGAACCAGAGCGTCGAAGAGCTCCACGAGGCTCCTCTCTACCGCATGGTGTTCAGTTCCCAGACCAAGACAAGCGAGGTGAATTAGCACCATGGCAGAACCTGAAAAGAAGGACTACGCTCGTCGTTGCGAAAGCCACGTCGAGGCCCTGCGCGCCGCAGTGCCGGGCGCTATCGAGAAGGTTGAGTGGCAGTGCGAGGACCAGCTGACGATCACCGTCAAGCTGGACCGTCTGCCCGAGGCCGTCCACTACCTGTACTACGAGCGCTACGGCTGGATTCCCGTGATTGTCGGCAACGACGAGCGCTCCCTGTGCGGCCGTTACGCCGTGTACTACGTCATCTCCATGGAGGGGGAGGACCCCGGCTGGGTTACCGTGCGTGCCGAGGTCGACCCCGCCAAGATGACGTTCCCGTCCGTGACGCCGTTCGTCCCCGCCTGCGTGTGGGGCGAGCGCGAGCTGCGCGACATGTTCGGCCTGATCCCCGAAGGCCTGCCCGACCGTCGCCGCCTTGTGCTTCCCGACGATTGGCCCAGCGGCCTGTATCCGCTGCGCAAGGACTCCATGGACTACCGCTTCCGTCCCGCTCCCGCGAGCGACATGGAAAACTACGAGTTCTTGGCCGATACCAAGGGCAAGGAGACCACACTCGTCCCCATGGGCCCGTTGCACATTACCTCCGACGAGTCCGGTCACTTCCGCCTGTTCGTTGAGGGCGAGACGATCGTCGACGCCGACTACCGTCTGTTCTACGTGCACCGCGGTATGGAGAAGGTCGCCGAGACGCGCCTGAACTATGACGCCGTGACGTTCCTCGCCGACCGCATCTGCGGCATCTGCGGCTGCGCCCACTCGGTGGCCTATGCCGAGGCCGTCGAGCGTGCCCAGGGCATTCATGTCCCGCCGCGCGCCCAGTACATCCGCGCTATCATGCTCGAGGTCGAGCGTCTGCACTCACACCTGCTCAATATTGGCCTCGCATCGCACTACACCGGCTTCGACTCCGGCTTCCAGCAGTTCTTCCGCGTCCGCGAGAAGTCCATGGACCTGGCCGAGAAGCTCTCCGGTCACCGCAAGACCTACGGCCTCAACGTGATCGGCGGCGTGCGTCGCGACATTTTGGCCGAGCAGAAGCTCTCCACGCTCACGACCATCCACCAGCTGCGCTCCGAGGTTCAGGAGCTCGTCGACATGCTGCTCTCTACGCCCAACTTTATCGAGCGTACGAGCGGTATCGGCATTCTGGACCGCAAGATCGCACGCGACTTCTCGCCGGTCGGCCCGCTCATGCGTGGCTCGGGCTATGCCCGCGACGTGCGCTTTGACCATCCCTTCGACGGCTACGCCGATCCGGACGTCCAAAAGATGCATGCTGCCACGGCCGACACCTGCGATGCCTTCGGCCGTACCGCCGTTCGCATCCAGGAGGTCTACGATTCGATCGACATGATCGAGACCATGCTCGAGAACTGCCCGTCGGGCCCCATCCTCACCACGGATTGGGAGTACACCCCGCACAAGTACGCCATCGGCGCCACCGAGGCGCCGCGCGGCGAGGACGTGCACTGGGCCATGCTCGGCAACAACCAGAAGTGCTACCGCTGGCGCGCCAAGGCCCCCACGTACAGCAACTGGCCGGTCTTGCGCTACATGTTCCGCGGCAACACCGTGGGCGACGCGGCGCTGATCGTCGGCTCGCTCGACCCGTGCTACTCCTGCACCGACCGCGTGACGGTGACCGATGTCGCCGCCAAGCGCGACCACGTGCTCGACAAGGAGCAGTTCGAGAACGTCTGGCGCGACAAGTCGCCGCTTGCGGGCGAGGGCACCATGGCCGCTCCGCTCGATGAGGAGGCGCTCTAATATGCTGAAGCTTTGGAAGGTTAACGCCAAGGCCGGCGACGCGACGGTCAAGTACCCGTTTGCGCCGTTCCCCACCAACAAGGACATGCGCGGCAAGCCCGAGCACAACGCCGAGCTCTGCATCGCCTGCGGTGCCTGCGGCGTGGCTTGCCCGGCCGATGCCATTCGTATGGACACCGACCTTGCGGCCGATACCATCACCTGGTCGATCGACTACGGTCGCTGCATCTTTTGCGGCCGTTGCGAGGAAGCCTGCCCCATGGAGGCCATCAAGCTCACCGAGGAGTTTGAGCTGGCCGTCATGAGCAAGGACGACCTCACCAGCAAGAGCGTCTATACGCTCGAGCACTGCTCGCGTTGCGGCAAGCCGTTTGCCCCGCACAAGGAGATTGACTACGCCAAGCGTCTGCTGCAAAAGGCCGGCGGCATGGAGGCCATCCAGGCCGCCCGTACCGTCGGTATGTGCCAGGAGTGCAAGCGCGAGCTCGACGCCCTGCGCGCCGCATCGGCCGTAAAGACCGGCAACGCGCGCGGCATGGCTGCCAACGAGACGCTTGCGTCCGGTGAGCCCCAGGGCCCCGGTATGGAGTATCTGGGCGGCCACGGCGTGAACCCGGAGTATATCGACCGCGAGCTCAACCCCGATGCGCCCGAGATCCCCGCCGGTCCGGCGCCGGTCGAGGGCATCATCATGGATTTTGAAACGAAGGAGGAGTAACCATGGCCGAACCCACGCTTTTGCCCGAGCGGCTTCAGTACCGCCCGACCAAGATCGAGCTCGACGAGAGCATCGAGAAGGCCAAGGCGACCCTTCTTAAGAAGATCAAGCGCTCGGTGTACGTCTACCGCGTCGACTGTGGCGGCTGCAACGGCTGCGAGATCGAGATCTTCGGTTCCATCACGCCCGTCTTTGACGTCGAGCGCTTTGGCATCAAGGTCGTGCCCTCGCCCCGTCACGCCGACGTGCTGCTGTACACCGGCGCCGTGACGCGTGCCATGCGCATGCCGGCCCTGCGCGCCTTTGAGGCCGCACCCGATCCCAAGATCGTGGTGTCCTATGGCGCGTGCGGCTGCACCGGCGGTATCTTCTACGACAACTACTGCGTCTGGGGCGGCACGGACAAGATTCTGCCGGTCGACGTCTACATCCCCGGCTGCCCGCCCAGCCCCGCGCAGACCATCTACGGCTTTGCCATGGCGCTCGGTCTGCTGGACCAAAAGCTCCATGCCGAGACCACGGTGGAGGCCGCCGGCGAGCAGGCCGATATCCTGCACCCCGGCGTGCCGTACAAGCTGCGCGTTGCCATCGAGCGCGAAGCTCGCGCCATGAGCGGCTACCGTTACGGCCGCGACCTGGCCAACGAGTTTATGGATACGCTCGAGGGCGCGCCCAAGGGCGATATCCGCGGCGCCATGGCGCTGCTCATCGATAAGCAGGACGATCCGCGCCGCGTCGAGGTGTACTCGGCGCTGCAGGATCTGGTGCTGGCCGGAGGTCGCTAGATGGAGCTCACGGACCGCTCTGGTTACTTTGCGGGTCCCGGCATGCTCGGCGGCTCTTTTGGCGATGCCTCGCGCGCAAGCGACGAGGCCGCCGAGGGCGTCGCCGACCCCTGCCTGGGCCATACGCCCGACCAGGTGGTCTTCTATGAGCTCACGCGTAAGTTTGTGGAGACCGAGGAAGACGTTCCCCAGGAGGCCTGCGACGTGCTGTACTACACGCTCGCCGTGGGCCACCACACCGGCGTGCTCGACTGCTTTGAGCCGCGCCTGTCGGTGCCGGTGAACGTGTTCTATTCGCTCGTCGACGCGCTGCCGGAGGGGGAGGCCAAGACCAAGTTCGAGGCCATCCGCTCCTTTGGCGAGTGCCAACTCGACAAGGCGGCGGTGCCGTCGCTGCTCGAGGCCTGCGACACGCTGCTCGACGAGCGCGGTTTTCGCGGGTCGGCCAAGGCCGGCATCTCGGTGTTCGACGACGACTTTGGCCTGCATGCCCAGCAGGTCGCGTTCTTAATGAAGTTTCGCGATCTGGTTGAGCGCGTGCGCGATGTGTCGGGCGTGTATCTGACGGGAAGGTTGCAGTAATGGGTCGCGTTGTGGATGGCCGCGTGAACGGCGCCCCGTTTGCGGGTATCGTGCTCACGGCGGGAAGCGTGCTGCGTGCCGACGATGCCGCCGGCCCCGTGCTCTCCAAAAAGATGGAGGACGCGCCCATCGCCGGTTGGTACACCATCGACGGAGGCCAAACGCCCGAGGATGACATCATCGAGGTCAAGCGCGAGCGTCCGCCGCGTTTGGTATTGGTCGATGCCGCAGACATGGCGCTGCCCGTCGGCGCCATCCGCTTGCTCGACAAGCGCGATGTGGCCCGCAAGTCGATGTTCACCACGCATTCGCTCCCTTTGTCGATTCTGATCGAAGAGATTGAGCAATCGTGCGAAGATATCGTCTTCTTAGGGATTCAGCCGGGCGATACGGAGTTCTACAACCCCATGTCCCCGGAGGTCTTTGACGCCGTCGACGCCGTGTACGACGCCGTGGCCGCCAACGACTTTTCCCACTTTGTCCGCTTGGGGCAAGAGCAGTAGGAGCACTTGTTCCATTTTGTTAGGAAAGAAGTGATTGACATGGCAGATTCCAAGGTGGAGTATCCCGCTCCCGATTGCCTGGCACCCGCCGCGATCGAGGCCAAGACCGAGGCCGCCGGCGTGACCAAGGCTAACCTGCCGGTCGCAAAGGCCTTTCTGTTGGCAATGTTCGCCGGCGCGTTCATCGCCTTCGGCGGTCTGTTCTTTACCGTGTTCTTGAGCGACAGCACGCTGGGCTGGGGCGCCCAGCGCGTCGTGGGCGGCCTGTGCTTTTGCCTGGGCCTGGTGCTCGTGCTGGTGTGCGGCGCCGAGCTGTTTACCGGCAATTCTCTTATGGTCTGCGCGCTCAAGAGTAAAAAGATCACCCTGGCTCAGATGCTCAAGGCTTGGGTCGTCGTATGGGTCGGTAACTTTGTCGGTGCCCTGTTCATCGTCTTTTTGGTGTACATGGCCGGCATTTACAAGCTCAACGGCGAGGCGGTCGCCAATTCCATGGTGAGCGTCGCCGCCGGCAAGGTGACGATCGACTGGGTGACGATCTTCTTCCGCGGCATCCTGTGCAACATCTTTGTGTGCCTTGCCGTGTGGATCGGTACCGCCGGCAAGACCGTGGTCGATAAGGTCGTGGGCATTCTGCTGCCCATCGCCGCCTTTGTGGCCTGCGGTTTTGAACACTGCGTTGCCAACATGTACTTTTTGCCCATGGGCGCCGTGATGCATGCGTGCGGCTACGGTGCCGACGTCGCCGGCGCCGATGCGCTCAACGCAGCGGGCATTGTGTTTAACCTGTCCGCCGCTACGCTGGGCAACATCGTGGGCGGCGCGGTTCTGGTCGCGCTCGGCTACTGGTTTATCTACGCCAAGAAGTCCGAGGCGTAAGGTACCGTCTGTTTGACGTTGGGCCTCCCGCGGGGCGTTGCCGTGCGGGAGGCTTTTTGGGTCTGGGGCCCGTTGCCGGGCTTTTGGCCTGTTGTGTATGGCTGATGAAAGGGGTAATCGAGATGGCATCTGCTGTGAAGCGTGACGGTCGCGCCGTGGTGACCACATGCGGGGGATGCTATGCCGATTGCGCCTTTGCGGCACGCGTTGAGGACGGTCGCGTGGCGGCCGAGTTGCCGGTGCCGGGGCATCCGTGCGCGGCGCGAGCCCTGTGCGCCCGCGGACGGCATCGCCTGGCAATGCCGTTTGACGAGCGTGACCGCATCGTGCACCCCATGCGACGCCGCCAGGATGGCTCGGGGTTCGATGTGATTTCGTGGGACGAGGCGTTCGCGCAGATTGCCGAGCGTCTTTTGGGCATTGTTGACGAGCGCGGGCCTCGTGCGCTGGGTATGACGCTCGGCGTGCCCTCGTTCGACCGCTACTGGGCGTATCGTTTTATGCATGCGCTTGGTTCGCCCAACGTGTACGGTGCCGACGGTGCCTGCGAGGTAAGTCGACTTACCGGTTGGGAGCACAGCTTGGGCTATAGTCCCGCCTCCGACCTTGCGCATACCGACTGCATCATGTACCTAGGGCGTTCCATTGTCGATTCGTCGACGATGGGGGCCGTTGATGCGCTCAACGATGCCCGTCGCCGTGGGGCGAAGATTATCGTGGTCGACCCCCGGCGCAGTGGCTCGGCTGCGCTTGCCGACCGCTGGCTGCGCGTGCGCCCGGGCTGTGACCTGGCTTTGCTGCTAGGCATCGCGCATGTGCTGATTGCCGAGGGCCTGTACGACCGCGAGTTCGTTGTCCGTTATACCACGGGTTTTGACGAGCTGGCGCAGGCGGCCGCTGCTTGGACGCCCGAATGGGCCGAGTCGATGTGCGACGTGCCGGCTACAGAGATTGTCGCCACGGCACGCGATCTCGCTGCCGCCGCGCCTGCCGCTGTGGTGGATGCGGGCTTTCATGGTGGCATCGGTATCGCGTATGCCAATAGCACCCAGACCGCGCGCGCTATCTGCTTGGTCGATGTGCTGCTGGGCTGTATCGGACATGCGGGCGGCGCGCTCAATCCACCCATGCCACTCGTGTTGGGCGACCTCGATCCCACGCGCTTTGCGACGCCGCCGGTGTCACGCGGGCCCAAGCTGGGGTCCGAGCGCTATCCACTGGTCGATCCGGTGCGCGGCCTGTGCACGACCATCGGTCAGTCGATTCTTGCCGGCGATTTGCGTGGGCTCATCGTCTATGCCAGTAACCCCGGTGCGGGCTATGGCAACGCCGGGGCGTGGTTATCGATTCTGGAACAGCTCGACTTACTCGTGACGATTGATATTCGCTGGTCCGAGACAGCGCGTGCTTCTGACTTCGTGCTGCCCGATGTGACGTATCTGGAGGCCGACCGCGGCGTGGGAACGGTGGCGGGCGCCAACGATGCGCGCGTGTTCTACCGCAACGCCGTGCTGCCCGTGCAGCATGACGGCACACGTCCCGGTCGGGAGATTTTTGCCGGTTTGGCGCAGGCATGTGGCGTGGGCGAGTATTTCCAGTTTACGTCTGACGATCTGGCGGCTGCCCAGGTGGCGCCTTTTGGGATCGATCTGGACGAGCTCAAGGAGCGCGGTTGGGCCGATACGGGCGTGGCGCTGCCGTCGCGCACGGGTGAGCCGGCGATTCCCCTGGATGGCGGCAAAATTGCGCTGGCAAGCGACGTATGGGAGCGAGCCGGCATGGGTCGTGTGCCCAACTGGATCGCTCCCATGGTGGAGCCCGGCCCGGGGATGTTTCGCCTCATTAGCGGCAACCGTCCCTTTGAGTCGCATACCTCGCGAAGGCTCGCGGCGGCCGGCGCCGCCGAGGCGGGTTCCGACTTGGACGCCGTGCAGATGAATGCCGATGTCGCCGCACGCATGGGTATCGCCGATGGCGAGGTCGTGGAACTCGTGAGCGATATGGGCCGCGACCGCGTGCGCTTGGAGACGACGCCGTATCTGCATCCGGCGTGCATCTTTACGTCGGCCGCCCCCGGTGGGCGTTCGTTTGGCCGCGATGCCGGTGACGCTCAAGCCTTGGGCGTGGGCCCGCTCGACCATACACCGTTGCGTTGTGATCCGTTGACGGGTGCCGCGCTCACCCAGGAAAACGCCGTTCGCGTGGAAAAGATCGCGGCGCGCGAGGATAATAACGAGTAATTGACTCAGCTGATGTATTCGACTGATCCACGTTTCTTTTGAAAGGCCGCACATGAGCGATAGCCAGAACATGTCCGATGAGGTACGCGCCCGCCTGCGCGCCATTCCTTCCGTCAACGAGCTGCTTGCCGAGTGGCCGGTAGTGAAGGCGGCGGGGGAGACCTGCGACGCGGTGGTGCATGCCGCCGTGACGGCCGAGCTCGACGAGGAGCGCGCAGCCATTCGCGCCGGTGCCGCCCCGCGCTCTAAGCGCGACCTGGCCTCGGCCATCGAGTGGCGTGCGCACCGCTCCGCGTTGCCGAGCCTGCGCCCTGCCGTCAACGCTACGGGCGTGGTCATCCATACCAACTTGGGCCGCGCCCCGCTCGCGGAGTCGACGGCAAAGGCCGTGGCCGAGGTCGCGCGCGGGTACAGCACGCTCGAGTACAGCGTGGACACCTGCTCGCGTGGGTCGCGCAAGGAACATGCGGCGCAACTGATCCGCTCGCTTACCGGTGCCGAGGACGCGCTGGTCGTTAACAACAACGCCGCCGCTGTGCTGCTGGTGCTGGCGACCCATGCCGCAGGCAAAGAGGTCATTGTGAGCCGTGGCGAGCTTGTCGAGATCGGCGGCAGCTTCCGTATTCCCGACGTCATGGCGGCCTCGGGCGCCAAGCTCGTCGAGGTCGGCGCCACCAACCGCACGCATCTGGGCGACTACGAGCGCGCCATCACGCCCGAAACGGCCATGATCCTGAAGGTCCATCCTTCCAACTATCGCATCGAGGGTTTCCACGAGGAGGTTAGCTCTCGAGAGCTTGCGGCGCTTGCTCACAAGCATGGCCTGCTGTTCTACGAGGACCAGGGCTCGGGCGCGCTGTTGTCCGACGACATCTTGGTGCGCGGCGGCGAAGAAACCACGCCGGCTTCGGTTTCGGCAGGGCTCGATCTGGTGTCGTGCTCGGGCGATAAACTGCTCGGTGCCGCACAGGCGGGCATCATCATGGGCCGTCGCGATCTGGTCCAGGCCTGCGGCGCACATCCGCTCATGCGTGCTCTGCGTCCGGGCAAGCTCGCACTGGCGGCGCTCGAGGCTACACTGCGCATTTATATGGATGGGGCTGATGTGGCCCATCGCGAGGTACCGGTGCTCAACATGCTCACGCTGCCGCAGGCCCATTTGGAGCGACGTGCCCGCAAGCTGCGCGATCGTATGGTCGCCGGGCTCGATAAGGCTGGCTACCCGTGTGCCGTTCAGGTGGAGATCGTCGAGGAATCGTCGACCCCTGGTGGCGGCTCGCTGCCTACCGTGGAGCTGCCCACCATGTGCGTTGCCGTGCGCCTCGTCGATGAGCGTCTTTCCGTTGACGCACTCAAGCGCTCGCTCGTCCAAGATTTCGACACGCCGGTCGTCACGCGCGCCTCGCACGATCGCGTCCTGTTTGACGTGCGCACACTCGTGGGTGACCGCGATATCGAGACGGCGGCATCGACGCTCGTCGCGTGCGTTGAGAAGGCGATTGCTCGATGAGTGAGGTTCAGGCGCTGGTGGAGTGTCCCGTTATCGTTGGCACGGCGGGCCACGTTGACCACGGCAAGTCGGCATTGATCGAGGCGCTGACCGGCAAGAATCCCGACCGTCTGGAGGTTGAGTGCCGTCGCGGTATGACCGTGGAGCTGGGCTTTGGCGAGCTGGCACTGCCGAGTGGCAAGATCGTCGGCCTGGTCGACGTGCCGGGCCACGCGCATTACCTGCGCGCCATGGTGCAGGGTGCGACAGGCATCGACGTTGCCGTGCTGGTGGTCTCTGCCGTTGAGGGTGTAATGCCGCAGACGCGCGAGCACGTGCATGTGCTGGAGCTGCTGGGCGTCACACACATGGTGGTGGCGCTGACGATGCGTGACCTGGCCGATGCCGAGATGACCGAGCTTGCCGAGCTCGATGTCGATGATTTTTTGTCGGGTACCGTGTTTGCGGGCGCGCCGATTGTGCCCGTGTCGTCTAAGACGGGCGAGGGGATCGACGGGCTGCTTGCGGTGCTCGACGAGCAGGTAAGCGCCTGCTGGGATGCCTGCCGCGACCGTGCCGAGCGCACCGATGCCGCGCCGCGCCTGCCGATTGACCGCTGCTTTACGATTAAGGGCGTCGGCACTGTCGTAACGGGAACGCTGCACGATGCGCCGGTTGCGGTGGGCGACGAGCTGATGGCTTTGCCGTCGCGTACGGTCTGTCGCGTGCGCGGGATTCAGGTGCATGGCGATACGCCGCGCGCGCTGCCTGGTCAGCGTGTGGCGCTCAACCTAGTTGGTGACGGTGTCGCGGCGCTTGACCGTGGCGAGATGCTGGGCGTGGCGGACCGCTTTGGCCAGACGTTGCGCTTTATGATGACGTTCACCTACCTGGGCCGCGAGGGCACCAAGCCGCGCGTGCTCGAGTCGGGCGCGCGTGTGCATGTGATGGCCGGCACGGCCGAGGTCGTCGGCCGCATCATGCTTTTGGAGGGCGAGGCCCCCATGGCGGTGGGCGAGACCCGTACCGTGCAGGTGCGCCTGGAGGAGCCGCTGCCGCTGTGTGCCGGAGACCATGCCGTGGTGCTGTCGTATTCGCCCGTTATGCTCATCGGCGGCGGGCGCGTGCTGCTTTCGCGCTGCCGTCGCTCGCGCGAGCTTTCTGCCGGCGAGCGCGCACTGTTTGCGGCGCTTGAGTCCGGCGATACCGCGGGCGGTGTGGGCGCTTGGCTGGCGCTGCAGATGCTGCCAGTTACGGCGGTTGATGTTGCCGACGCTTTGGATCTTGGTGTCGGCGAGGTCGATGCCGCACTGCGCGGGTTGGTGTCGCAGGGCTCTGTTCGCAAGCTTGCTGTGGGTGATGCGGACTACTTGGCGGACGCCGTGGTGCTCGACGCTGCGATGGATGCACTGGCGGCGACCCTGTCAGCCATGCACGCGGCGTCTCCCAAGGAGACGGGCTTTACGCCCGGCGCCGTTGCCCATGCTGCGTGGCCTGCCGCTGATGATGGCGTTGCCGCGGCTCTGATTGCCGAGGGCTGCTCGCGTGGCGTGTGTGCCGCCGAGGGTGCCGAGGTATTCGACCCGCACTCCGCTGCCGCCGCGGCGCGTGTGGTGCGCGAGGCCTGCGAACGTATCGTTGCCTTGCTGGACGAAGCCGGCCTCGATGCACCGATATTGCCCGAGGTGGGCGAGCAGTTGCAGCTCGATCGAGACACCATGACGCGTGCCCTGCGCGAGCTTTCGCTCAATCGCTCGATCGTTAAGGTCGAGCGCGACGTTGCCCTGTCCGCTGCCGCCGAGGCCCATGCGCGCGAGCTTGTTGCCGCCGCCATTGAGGCAGCCGGCGGTGCTGCCACCACGAGCGTACTGCGCGAGGCCCTGGGTGTGTCGCGCAAACGTGCCATCAGCATCTTGGAGCACCTGGATGCCGTGCGCTTTACGGTGCTCGACAAGGATGCCGGCGGCCTGCGCTCCCTGCGCTAGGTCACCCTTATCAGTTGCGGTGGAATAGTTCCTGTGTGGGATATCCAAGCCCCTAAATAGGAATTATTTCACCGCAAATTAGGCTGGGAGGTTTGGTCCTTCCCGTCGTGTCGGGCAGTAGTGGCCTGCTCAGTTTGGTAAAATACCGCCGCACTTGGGAACGGATGGGCTCCGGTGGGCTCCGCGGTCCTCAAAACCGTTGCGAGGCGTGCAAAACGTCTTGGATGTGTTCGATTCACATACGTTCCCGCCATACGCTACCAGCGCTTTTGTGCTCGCGGTCTTGCTGCGTGCCGCAAAGGCGCTGTTTTGTTTTTGCACGAGCTTTTCGTAGCGCTGCTATTTCGGTGGCTGTATTTAGCTTCGTGCACCGGGTTTCGAGCATGCCGATGGAGGTGTTTTGCCGTATGACTACCGTAAGACGTGCCGATCTTTCTTGTGTCGTCCAAGCGGGTGGGCTGTCCTCGCGCATGGGCTGTGATAAGGCTCGCATGGCGTTTTGCGGCGAGCCGCTCATCGAACGCGTGCTGGGTCGGCTGGCGCCAGTTGCCGGCGAGTTGGTCGTGACGACTTCGCGTCCCAGCGAGCTTGCCTACCTTGAGGAGCGCGCGTTTGGCGGCCTGGTGCCGCGAATAGTGTCGGACCTTGAGGGACCGGCGGGCGCCATGCGCGGCATCGCGAGCTCGCTGGCTGCGGCTCGGCTGCCTCTCGTGGCGATCGTCGCCTGCGATATGCCGTTTGTCTTGCCGGAACTCATCGGCGCGCTTGCCGATCGTGTTGAGGCCGAGGCGCTCGATGTGTGCGTGCCGCGCGAGGAGCGGGGGATTGAGCCGCTTTGCGCCGTCTGGCGCCGTGACGCGTGTGCGCCGGTTGCCCAAGAGCTGCTCTCCTGCGACCGACAGCGCATTCGCTGCCTGATCAATCGCGTTCAGGCCGGTTATATGGATGAGCCGCAGATCGTTAAGGCCGCGGGCTCGACGCTCTGCTTCGAGAACGTCAATACGCCCGAGGAGTTTGCGGCGGCCGAGTTACTCGCCTAGACGATTGGAGTTGCCATGTCTCACGATATTTGTCCCGACACGGGAGAACCTTGCACTTGCGACGGGTCCGAACCCTGTACCTGCGGTTGCGGCGGCTGTGGACATACTGCGGAAGAGGAGGCGGCCGCCGCGGCGTATCGCGATGCACACCGCGAAGGCCCGTCCGGTGATGCTCTCGACCATGAACGCAAGATCATCGTTTCGTTCGATAGCACCTTCGATGTGATGGAATGCGAGCAGCTGTGCCTGGATGCCGGCGTGCCCGGGCGCATCATGCCGCTGCCCGGCTCCATCACCGCCGGCTGCGGGCTGTGCTGGGCCATGCCGTTCTCGGGCGACGCCCTCGCCGCCTTCCGCGCTGCTACCGAAGGCCGCATAACCACCGCCGACTACCATCAGCTCGTCCTCTAACCACCAACATCACCACAAAGGTGCCTGTCCCCAATGTGGTGGTTTGGAACATGTGGACGAAACAGGTTTGAAACACGGGTTTTGCATGTCAGGCACTCAAAAACGCTTCTACCTGCATCGTAATCAAAACGAAACATCTGCTCGTCGGCTTATGCGAAACTTTGCTGCAACAGTGCGATATTATCCATACTCGATAAAGTTCGCGGCGCATAGGGTGCCGCGACCAACATTTTCGTTTCCCATCATTGGAGGAAGCATGAGCTACACGCAGAAAGTTCTCGAAGAGCTCAAGGCCCGCTATCCCGAGCAGCCTGAGTTCATCCAGGCCGCGACCGAGATCCTCGGCACCATCCAGCCGGCGCTCGACGCCCACCCCGAGTACGAGGAGGCCGCCCTGCTGGAGCGCCTCGTCGAGCCCGAGCGCATCGTCATGTTCCGTGTTCCCTGGGTCGACGACCAGGGCAAGGTTCAGGTCAACCGCGGCTACCGTGTCGAGTTCAACTCTGCCATTGGACCCTACAAGGGCGGCCTGCGCTTTAACCCGACGGTCACCCTGGGTATGCTCAAGTTCCTGGGCCTGGAGCAGATCCTCAAGAACAGCCTGACCACCCTTCCCATGGGCGGCGGCAAGGGCGGCTCCGACTTTGACCCCAAGGGCAAGTCCAACAACGAGATCATGCACTTCTGCCAGTCCTTCATGACCGAGCTCTATCGCCACATCGGCCCCAACACCGACGTTCCCGCCGGCGACCTGGGCGTTGGCGGCCGCGAGGTTGCCTACCTGTTCGGTCAGTACAAGCGCCTGACCAACGAGTGGACCGGCGTCCTCACCGGCAAGGGCCTCTCCTTTGGCGGCTCGCTCGCCCGTACCGAGGCCACCGGCTACGGCCTGGCCTACTTTGTGGACGAGTACCTCAAGAGCCGCGGCGACTCCTTCGAGGGCAAGAACGTCGTCGTTCATGGCTCCGGCAACGTCGCCATCTACGCTGTTCAGAAGGTCGCCCAGCTCGGCGGCAAGGTGCTCGCCTGCTCCGATACTCACGGCTGGGTCGAGGATCCCGACGGCATCGACTACACCGTGCTCGAGCACGTCTACAACAAGAAGCGCTCCGGCCACGACAAGGGCGTTACGCTCGCTATGTACGTTGACGAGAAGCCCAACGCCGTGTGGCACGAGGGCGACGGCCGTGGCGTTTGGCAGCTGCCCTGCGACATCGCGCTGCCCTGCGCTCGCGAGAACACGCTGCTGCTCGAGGACGCCCAGGCGCTCGTCGCCAACGGCTGCAAGGTGGTCGGCGAGGGCGCGAACATGCCCACGACCATCGAGGCCACGACTTACTTCCAGGAGAACGGCGTTGCCTTTATGCCCGGTAAGGCTGCCAACGCCGGCGGCGTGCTCGTGTCCGGCCTGGAGATGAGCCAGAACGCTGAGCACCTGTCCTGGACCTTCGAGGAGGTCGACGGCAAGCTCGAGCAGCTCATGCGCGGCATGTTCCACAACGTGGACGACACCGCCAAGGAGTACGGCCAGGAGGGCAACTTTGTCATGGGCGCTAACATCGCCGGCTTCCTGAAGGTCGCCGACGCTATGCTCGCCCAGGGCGTCTGCTAGGTCTTCGCTCTACATAGCATGTGTTAAGGCTCCCAGCCATTCCGGCTGGGAGCCTTTTTCTATCCCGGAGGACTCCTCATAACTTGCGGTGAAATACGGACTGTTTAGCGCCCCAGAACGGCTAATCAGTCCGTATATCACCGCAAGTTATGTATGGGTGGGTGGATTTTGTCCTAAAACGGTGTGCGGCCCCTCGTTTGGTACACTTAAACGTACTGGACAAGTGGAGAGATGGGGGAGAACGTGCTCAAGTTCGGTACCTACGTCCGTGTTGGAAACGCGGCCGAAGCCTATGAGCTCTTACAGAAGAACCGCAACAACAAGATTGTGGGCGGCGGCATCTGGATGCGCCTTGGTTCGCGTCGCGCGGCGACGGCGATTGACCTTTCGGCCTGCGGACTCGATCAGATCGAGGAGACCGAGACCGAGTTTCGCATCGGTGCCATGTGTACCCTGCGCCAGCTCGAGCGCCATGCCGAGCTCAACGCGCTTGTCAACCATGTCTTTGAGTTCGCCGTCCACGATATCGTGGGCGTGCAGCTGCGCAATACCGCCACGGTGGGCGGCAGCATCTACGGTCGCTTTGGCTTCTCGGACGTTCTCTCCGCCTTTCTCGCGCTCGATTCCTATGTTGAGCTGACGGGCGCCGGCCGCGTGCCGCTCGCGGAGTTCGTGGACATGGGCTACGTGCGTGACGTGATCGAGCACGTCGTAGTCGTCAAGCACGATTACCGTGCGAGCTACGAGGCCGTGCGCAAGGCCGCGACGGACTTCCCCTCGCTGAACGTCACCGCCGCCTGGTGGGACAACAGCTGGCATGTCACCGTGGGCGCCCGCCCGCTGCGCGCGACCTTGCTGCAGGGCGAGTCGTGTGGCCTGGTGAACGAGCGGCCTTCCGAGGACGAGCTTCGCGCCCTGGCCGCGTCCGTACGCGCACTGAGCTATGGCACCAACCTGTGGGGCTCGGCTGACTACCGCCGCCGCATCTCGGCACCGTTGGCGATTCAGGCCGTGCGCCGCGCCGCCGGCATCGAGCTTTCTGCCGCGCTTGCCCGCGAGCTCGAGACCGTGCAGATCCCTAAGTTCGCCACGGACGAGTATTCCTGCCGCCGCGTGCCCGGCGTCGATTCTAGCGAGGTGCGCTAATGGCTGCCAAACTCATCGATCTTTCCTTTACGCTCAACGGCCGTAAGGTCAAGGTTCAGATTGCCCCCGACACCATGCTCTTTGCGCTGTTGCGCGAGCAGGGTTGCGCGTCGGTGCGCTGCGCCTGCGAGACCACCAACTGCGGCCTGTGCACGGTGTGGCTCGACGGCGACCCGGTGCTGAGCTGCTCGGTTCCCGCCGCCCGTGTTGAGGGCCGCTCCATCACCACACTCGAGGGTCTCAAGGCCGAGTCTGAGGCGCTGACCCGCGCAATGGCTGCCGAAGGCGCCGAGCAGTGCGGTTTTTGCGCTCCCGGCCTCATCATGAACGTGCTGGCGCTTGCCCGCGCTGCCAAGGAGGACCCGAGCCTCGTCGCCACGCGCGAGGAGCTCTCGCGCCAGCTCGCCGGCAACCTCTGCCGTTGCAGCGGCTACGAGAGCCAGCTGCGCGCCATCGTGCGCTTCCTCAACGAGTCCGGCGTGCAGGTGGGCTTTGAGATGCCCGAGCTGCCGGTCAACGATACGAGCTCCGACGGTGTCGCGTACAAGCAGATCACCCACAAGCAGCCCAAGAAGGACTCGAAGGCGCTGCTCGAGGGCCGTCCCGTCTACACGGGCGACCTGGTGCCCGCCGGCGCCCTGATCGTCAAGCTCAAGCGTAGCCCCTATGCCCGCGCCAAGATCCGCTCCATCGATACGTCGCGCGCCCTGAAGGTGCCCGGCGTGGTGGGCGTCTACACCTACGAGGACGTGCCCAAGCGTCGCTTTACCATTGCCGGCCAGAGTTATCCGCAGCCGAGTCCCTACGACCGCCTGATTCTCGAGAACCTGGTGCGCTACCAAAACGAGGAGGTGGCGATCGTCGCCGCCGAGACCGAGGAGGCCGCCGACAAGGCGCTCAAGCTCATCAAGGTCGACTACGAGGTGCTTGAGCCGCTGCTCGACTTTACCCAGGCACTCGATAACGACATCGTGGTCCACCCCGAGGGCGACGTGACCTTTATGTTCCCGCAGGGCGGCGATGTTTCGCGCAACCTGGTCTGCAGCGGTACCAGCGATTTTGGCGATCTTGATGAGGCCTTCGCCCAGAGTGACATCGTCTTCACCCGCACCTACACCAGCCAAGCCACGCAGACCGCGCCCATGGAGACCTTCCGCGCTTTCGCGACGACCGACGCGTTCGGGCGCATCTCGGTGACCACCTCCACACAGGTGCCCTTCCACGTGCGCCGCATGGTCGCTCAGTCGCTCGACATTCCTCAGTCGCAGGTGCAGGTCATTAAGCCGCGCATCGGCGGCGGCTTTGGCTCCAAGCAGACGGGCTGCTGCGAGATCTTCGTGGCGTTCGTCACCCAGCAGACCGGCCGTCCGAGCTATTGCTGCTACACCCGCGAGGAGACCATCACCGCGGGCAACTCGCGTCACCAGATGCAGATGACCGTTAAGCTAGGCGCCATGAACGACGGCACCATTACAGCCATCGACCTGCATACGCTGTCCAACGCCGGCGCCTATGGCGAGCATGCCACCACGACGATCGGCCTCTCGGGTCACAAGAGCCTGCCCATCTACAACCACGTGAAGGCGAGCCGCTTTAGCTGGGACGCCGTCTACACCAACACCAACCGCGGCGGCGCGTATCGCGGCTACGGTGCCACCCAGGGCCAGTTTGCCGTGGAGAGCGCCGTCAACGAGCTCGCCGACATGCTGCACATGGATCCCGCCGACCTGCGCCTTAAGAACATCGTGCGCGAGGGCGAGATCATGCCGCAGTACTACAACGAGAAACTCAACGCCTGCGCGCTCGACCGCTGCCTGCTGCGCGCAATGGACATGATCGGCTGGCGCGACAAGCCGCTGGCCGTTGACCTGGGCGATCGCGTGCGTGCTCTGGGCTGCGCGCTCACCATGCAGGGATCGGGCATTTCCAACGTGGATATCGCCGGCATCGACATGCGCCTGGAAGAGGATGGATTCATTACCATCGGCACCGGCGCCACCGATAACGGCATGGGCGTCGACACGATCCTGGCGCAGATTGCCGCCGAGGAGCTGGGCGTTGAGAGCTCGCTTATCGTGGTGCGCGGCGTGGACACCGATGTGTCGCCGTTCGATGCCGGCTCGTACGCGAGCTCGGGCACGTACGTGACGGGCCTTGCCGCCAAGAACGCCGCGACCGAGCTGCGCGAGAAGATTTGCACCAAGGCTGCCCAGATGTGGGACGTTGACGCCGCCGACGTGGTCTTTGATGGCCAGTACGTGCGTCTGTCCGACGAGCGTGCCGCGCGCGAGCAGAATCGCTACCTCACGCTGCGCGACTTTGCCAACCTGTGCGTCAAGAACATCGCGGGCGGCGACGCGCTCACCTCGCACGCCTCTGCCTGCCTGCCCGTTTCGCCTCCGCCGTTTATGGCCGGCATTGTCGAGGTCGAGGTCGACAAGGCTACCGGCAAGGTGACTGTGGTGGACTATGCGGCGGCCGTGGACTGCGGCACCGTGATCAACGAGGCGCTCGCGCGCGTCCAGGCTGAGGGCGGCATTGCCCAGGGCATCGGCCATGCGCTCTACGAGATCGTCGAGCACGACGACCGCGGCCGTCTGCGCACCGGCAACTTTATGAGCTACAAGCTACCCACGCGCCTGGATATCGGCAGCATACGCGTGGCCTTTGAGCCGAGCTACGAGCCGACGGGTCCGTTTGGTGCCAAGTCGATCGGCGAGGTCGTCATCAACACGCCGCTCGCCGCCGTGGCCTCGGCCGTGGCACACGCCACCGGACATCAGGTACGCTCGCTGCCGATCACGCCCGAGAAGGCCCTGCTGGGGGAGTAGCTGGTCAGCGAGCAAGTCGTAATGGGCGGGGCGGGACAACTCGTCCCGCCTTTTGCACTCGTGGTGAGGTCGTGAGCCTGTAAAAGGTGTGCGTGCGCTTGCCGCTTGTATCTGCTATCATTCCTAGTCTGTGCGCTCATGCGGGCGTGGCGGAATTGGTAGACGCGCCAGATTTAGGTTCTGGTGGGATTCCCGTGAAGGTTCGAGTCCTTTCGCCCGCACCAACGCACCCGCGTCGGCTTATGCCCTCGCGACGCTTATTGCATAAAGGTACCAGCACCTCAGATAAGCTGGGCAGTATGAGGAGGAACGTGTTGAACATCACCGCTTCTGACGTCAAGGACGCCAAGCTCACCGCTACGGTCACCATCCCGGCCGCCGACGTCGACGCCGCGATCAAGAAGGCCTACAAGGACACCGCCAAGAAGTACCGCTTCCCGGGCTTCCGCGCCGGCAAGGCTCCCCGTCCGGTCATCGACTCCGCTCTTGGCGCCGAGGCTACTCTCGCTCAGGCCACCAACGACCTGATCGCCGCCAACGAGCCCGCCGTCCTCAACGAGCTGGACATCGTCCCCACCAAGAACGGTGACTACAAGGACCTCGACCTCGCCAAGGATCACGAGGACTACACCTACACCGTCGAGTTCTCCCTGCGTCCCGCTGCTGAGCTCTCCTCCTTCGACGCTGTCGAGATCGAGATGCCCCCTGCGGAGGTCACCGAGTCCGAGATCAACAACCAGGTCGAGATGCTCCTCAACTACCGTGCCACCTTCGAGGACGTCGAGGGCCGCGCCGTCGAGGCCGAGGACTACGTCACCGTCGACCTCAAGGCCGTCGAGAACGCCGACAACTTCGCCGCTGAGGGCCGCATGCTCATCGCCGGTAGTGACAGCAACCCCAAGGAGTTCAACGAGGCCCTGATCGGCGCCAATGTTGACGACGTCAAGACCGTCACCTGGACCGACGAGGTCGAGGAGGGCGAGGAGGCCGAGACCCACACCGTCGAGGTCACCGTCAAGGGCATCAAGGTCCGCAACACCCCCGAGCTCACCGACGAGCTCGTCAAGTCCGACTTTGGCTTCGACAGCATCGACGCCATGCGCGACGCCATCAAGCTCGAGATCGAGCAGGACAAGGCTTCCCGCCTCCCGGCCGAGAAGGAGAACCGTTGCGTCTCCGCTCTCGCCGAGCGCCTGCAGCTCGACGAGATGGACGCCGACTACGAGCAGTCCGTCTTTGAGGAGCTTGGCCAGAACTTCCTGTCCAACCTCGCTGCCCGCGGCATGACGCTGGACACCTGGCTGCCCGCTTCCGGCCTGACCATGGAGCAGTTCATCGGTGACCTGCACAAGCAGGCCAACGACGTTGCCCGTGAGTCCCTGGCTCTCGACGCCCTTGCCCGCGAGCTCAAGATTGAGGTCACCGAGGACGACATCAACGCCGAGTTCGAGAAGGCCGGCGTCAAGGACGTCGAGGCTTCCAAGGCCGAGTTCATCGCCGATGGCCGCATGCCTGCCGTCCGTGAGTCCATCCGTCGCTCCAAGGCCGTCGACCACCTGGTCGAGAACGCCAAGGTGACCGAGGTCGACGAGACCGCCAAGGACGCCGAGTAATTCTCGCCACCTTGCCCGCGAGCGCATGCCTGCGCCCGTGATGGGGTAAAGTTATACACCGGTTATCCGGTTGCTTCGTACGGTGCCAGCCAATGCATAGCATGCGGGCACCGTACGTTTATCTAGAACCAATTTGGTCCGTAAGAGAGAAATGGAGATGCGTATGATCGCTAAGTTCGATTCCGCCCTCGTGCCATACGTTATCGAGCAGACGCCGCGCGGCGAGCGCAGCTACGATATCTATTCGCGCCTGCTCAACGACCGCATCATCTTCTTGGGCGAGGAGATTAACTCCGTCAGCGCCAACCTGGTCGTTGCCCAGCTGCTGCATCTTGAGAGCCAGGATGCCGAGAAGGATATCTCGCTTTACATCAATTCGCCCGGTGGCGAGGTCTACTCCGGCCTGGCGATTCTTGACACCATGAACTTCATTAAGCCGCAGGTCTCCACCATCTGCGTCGGTATGGCCGCGTCTATGGCCGCCGTGCTGCTTTCGGCCGGCGCCAAGGGCAAGCGCTTCTGCCTGCCGCACTCCAAGGTCATGATTCACCAGCCCAGCGGCGGTGCCCAGGGCCAGCAGACCGAGATCGAGATTGTGGCCGAGGAGATCAAGAAGACCCGTCGCGAGCTCAACCAGATCCTGTCCGACGCCTCGGGCCAGCCCATCGAGAAGGTCCAGGCTGATACCGAGCGCGACAACTACCTGACCGCTGCCGAGGCCCTCGACTACGGCCTGATCGACCGTATCGTCACCTCGCGCGACCTCGCTGCGAAGGACGCCTAGGATGGCCGGTAACATACAGGACAACTTCGACGAGAACGGCAATCCCATCCGCTGCTCCTTCTGCGGAAAAGAGCAGGGGCAGGTTCGCCGCCTTGTAAAGGGCCCTACCAACATCTTTATCTGCGACGAGTGCGTCGCCGCCTGCTCCGAGATCCTGGAGGAGTCGCTGGCTTCGGACTTTATGGACGCAGCCCGCAACGGCAAGCTGCCGGGCTTCCTCAACGATCACGGCCAGGCTGCCGGGCAGCCTGCCGTGGATCCCGAGGCCGAGGGCTTTGAGCTCGAGGACGACGCCCGTCAGGTCATTACGCATGTGCCGACGCCGCATGAGATCTATGACGAGCTTTCGGCCTATGTCATGGGCCAGGAGGACGCCAAGCGCGCCATGTCGGTTGCCGTGTACAACCATTACCGCCGCGTGATCGAGGGCGGTGCTGCGCTTTCGGCCTTTGGCGACGGCTTGGATTCGCAGCTCGACGATGATATGGACGAGGTGGAGCTCGCCAAGTCCAACATTTTGCTGCTCGGTCCCACCGGTACCGGTAAGACGCTGCTCGCCCAGACGCTTGCGCGCATCCTCGAGGTGCCGTTTGCCATCGCCGACGCCACGGCGCTCACCGAGGCCGGTTACGTGGGCGAGGACGTGGAGAACATCCTGCTCAAGCTCATCAATGCCGCCGATGGCGACATTGAGCGCGCACAGGTTGGCATTATCTACGTGGACGAGATCGACAAGATCGCCCGCAAGGCCGAGAACCTCTCCATTACCCGCGATGTTTCGGGCGAAGGCGTTCAGCAGGCGCTGCTTAAGATTCTTGAGGGCACGGTGGCAAGCGTTCCGCCCACCGGCGGCCGCAAGCATCCCCAGCAGGAGCTGCTGCAGATCGATACGACCAACATCCTGTTCATCTGCGGCGGTGCCTTTGTGGGTCTGGACAAGATCATCGCCGATCGCGTGGGCAACAAGGGCGTGGGCTTCAACTCCGAGATCGCCGGCCCCACCTCGGTCGACGAGAACGACCTGCTGCGTCAGGTGCTCCCGCAGGACCTCAACGCCTTTGGCATGATCCCCGAGTTTGTGGGACGTACGCCCGTCGTCACCCAGACGCAGGCGCTCGACGAGGATGACCTGGTGTCAATCCTGACCGAGCCCAAGAACGCCGCGGTGCGTCAGTACCGCAAGATGTTCCAGCTCGAGGACGTTGAGCTTGAGTTTGAGGATGCGGCCCTGCATGAGATCGCCCGCATGGCGCTCGCCCGCAAGACCGGAGCCCGCGGCCTGCGCTCCATCTGCGAGGACGTGCTGCAGCAGACGATGTTCGACCTCCCCAGCGAGGAGGGCGTCACCAAAGTCATCGTGACCGAAGCCTCCGTAAAGGGCGAAGAACAACCCCAGCGCATCTACGGCTAAACCAGCCAAAAACGTGCTTGCAAATAGCCTCCGACCACCCGCGGTCGGAGGCTATTTTATATATACGCAATAACCCCAACTACCTGTGTTATTCTGTGTGTTTGTTTAAGCCTCAGCGAAGTCATATCAGACTGAAGTAATCGATACCTAAGGGGAGGAATGTAGGCCCGATTTTCGTAGATTCCGCACGAGCCGAAGACCACTTAATGTGGTCTTCGCGCGAGCCAGGACTTGACCGAGCGAAAATCGGGCCTACATTCCTCCCCGATGGGCAAGGGAGAGATATATGGAAGAGATGCCCAAGAACTACGATCCGTCGACCAACGAGCCGGCGATCCTGCAGAAGTGGCTCGACGGCGGCTACTACAAGCGCCGTGAGGGCGTGGGCGACTGCACCGTCACCATTCCGCCTCCCAACGTGACCGGCAAGCTCCACATGGGTCACGCCACCGACGACTCTATCCAGGACGCCATCATCCGTATGGCCCGCATGCGCGGCAAGTCCACGCGCTGGGTGCTCGGTACCGACCACGCCGGTATTGCCACGCAGACCAAGGTCGACAAGAAGCTCAAGAGCGAGGGCATTAGCCGCCTGGAGATCGGTCGCGACAAGTTTGTCGACGCCTGCTGGGATTGGACCCACGAGTACGGCGGCATCATCGTCGAGCAGATCAAGCGTATGGGCTGCTCCGTCGACTTTGATAACGAGCGCTTCACCATGGACGAGGACTACGCCCGGGCCGTGCGCAAGGTGTTCTGCGACTGGTACCACGACGGCCTGATCTACCGCGGCAAGCGCATCGTCAACTGGTGCCCCAACTGCACTACCGCCATCTCGGACGACGAGGCCGAGTACAAGGACGAGAAGGGTCACCTGTGGCACCTGCGCTACCCGCTGACCGAGCCGGTCAACGGCCAGGACTACATCGTCGTCGCCACCACGCGCCCCGAGACCATGCTCGGCGACACGGGCGTCGCCGTCTCCCCGAAGGACCCCGAGAAGGCCGCCTTTGTGGGTAAGACCGTTAAGCTCCCCATCGTCGACCGCGAGATCCCCGTCTTTGAGGACTGGCATGTCGACGCCAACTTTGGCTCTGGCTTTGTTAAGGTTACGCCTGCCCACGACCCCAACGACTACGCCATGGGTCAGGCCCACGACCTGCCGCAGATCAACATTTTCGACGAGCACGCGGTGGTCGTTGAGGGCTATGGCGAGTTTACCGGCATGAACCGCGACGAGTGCCGCGAGGCCGTCATCAAGTGGTTTGAGGAGCACGGCCTGCTCGATCACGTCGACGAACTCGATCACTCCGTCATGCACTGCTACCGTTGCGACTCCGCGCTGGAGCCGTGGCTGTCCGAGCAGTGGTTCGTGGCCGTCGATAAGCTCAAGGGGCCGGCGCTGGACGCCGTCAACTCCGGCAAGGTCACCTTCCATCCCGCGCGTTGGACGCAGACCTACACCACCTGGATGGAGAACCTTAAGGACTGGTGCATCAGCCGCCAGCTGTGGTGGGGCCACCGCATCCCCGTGTTCTACTGCGAGGACTGCGGCTGGGAGGACGCCCTTACCGAGGACACCGACGTGTGCCCCAAGTGCGGCGGCCATCACGTGCATCAGGACGAGAACGTGCTGGACACCTGGTTCAGCTCGCAGCTGTGGACCTTCGCCACGCAGGGTTGGCCGCAAAAGCCCGAGCTGCTCGAGGGCCATCACCCCACGACGGCGCTCGTCACTGCGCGCGACATCATCGCGCTGTGGGTCGCCCGCATGGTCATGAGCTCGCTGTACTTCTTGGACGAGGTGCCGTTTAAGGACGTTGTCATCTACCCGACGATCCTGGCCAAGGACGGCAGCCGCATGTCCAAGTCCAAGGGCAACGGCGTTGACCCCATGGACCTCATCGGCATGTACGGCGCCGACGCTATGCGCTTCAACCTGCTCACGCTGTGCACCAACAACCAGGACGTCAAGTTCGACGCGAACATCGACAAGAAGACCAAGAGGCTTATCGACAGCCCGCGCACCGAGCAGGCCAAGTCGTTTGTGACCAAGATTTGGAACGCCAGCCGCTTCCTGCTCATGAACATGGAAGGCTACACGCCCGGCGAGCCCGTCGTGGAGACGCCGGCCGACGCCTGGATGTTCAGTCGTCTGGCCAAGGCCGTCAAGATGGTCACCGAGGGTATTGAGAACTACACCTTTGGCGATATGGCCCGCGGCGTGCAGCAGTTCTTCTGGAATGAGGTCTGCGACTGGTACGTCGAGGTCACCAAGGCCCGCCTGAAGGGTGAGGGTCGTCTGCAGGCGCAGCGCAACCTGATCTTTGTGCTCGATACCTCCATTCGCCTGATGCACCCGCTCATGCCGTTTGTCACCGAGGAGATCTGGGACAACATGCCGGCGAGCGTGCTCGATCTGGATGCCGAGGGCAACGTTGACCGCGCCGAGGCGCTCATGATCGCCAAGTGGCCCGAGCCCGCCGACTACGCCAAGTATGTTGACGAGGACGCCGAGCGCGCGTTTGAGCTGTGCCGCGCCGTCGTTTCCGCCGCCCGCGCCACGCGTTCGCGTTATCGCTTGAGCCCCAAGGCCGAGCTTGACGTGGTCGTGCGCGCCGGTGCCGAGGATATCGAGAAGCTCGAGAGCCTGCGCTCCACGATTGAGCCGCTGGCCAACACCGCTTCGCTGGTCATGGGTACCGACGTTGAGAAGCCGGCCGCGAGCATCGCTGTGGTCGACAGCGGCGTCGAGGCCTTTGTGGTGCTCGAGGGCAAGGTTGACCTTTCGGCCGAGAAGGTGCGCCTGGAGAAGGAGATTGCCGCGGCCCAGAAGGAGCTGGCCGGCTGCGAGAAGACGCTCGCCAATGAGGGCTTTGTGGCCAAGGCCGCGCCCGCGGTGGTGCAGAAGAAGAGGGACCGTGCAGCTGAGCTCAAGGAGATCCTGGCGGCGCTGACTGCTCAGGTTGCTGACTTCTCGTAGATTTTACTGAGGGGCGCGTCCCGACGCTTTGCTCGCTACTGCGGACAGTCCTGCGCAAGACGGACAGCACATTAAGTGCTGTCCTTTGCGTGCGGAACTTGTATCGAGCAAAGCGTCGGGCCGCTCCTAGTTCGTTTACGTGGTTGTTTGCATCTGGCGCGTTAGGGCCACAGGGTTGTGGCCTTGATCTCGCTGCAAAGCGGTGTTTGGCTGATATTTTGAATGGGAGGGGCTCGTTGTTGCTTACGGGCCTCTTTTTATGTTGAGGGGTCTTTGGCTATGGCAAAGCGTTCTGGGTTGTATTCGGTGCCGTTTGAGGTTCCGGAGCTTTCTTTTGATGAGGCTGTTGCACTTGCGGCCGATACGGGCAAGATCGCGCGTTATTCCACGCCACTGCTCGAGACCGTCGTCGAGATGCTCGATGAGCTTGGTCGTCCTGACGAGTTCTATGATTGCGTCCAGATAGCCGGTACCAATGGAAAGACCTCGACGACGCGATTCTCGGCTGCCATTCTTCGTGGTGAGGGCCTTAAGACGGCGCTCTTTACGTCTCCACATCTGGTGCGTTATCCCGAGCGTATGGAGATTGACGGAAAGGTCGTTTCGGACGAGGTCTTTGCACATGGTGTCTCTGCGGCGTATGAGGCAGGTCGACGTCTCAACGCACGTCGTGAGGCGGCGGGTGAGGAGCTCCGTTCTATTACGCCCTTCGATCTTTTGTCCGTGGCCGGTTTGACTATGTTTGCTGAGGCTTGCGTGGACGTGGCCGTGCTTGAGGTTGGCATGGGCGGACGATGGGATGCTACGAGTGCGACCGATCCCGTGGCTGTCGCCATTACGGGCATTGGACTCGACCATACGAAGGTCCTTGGCGACACGCTTGAGGCTATTGCGGGGGAGAAGGCTGCGGTTATTAAGCCTGGTCGTTTGGTTGTTTTGGGCGAGGGTACGCATGAGGCGAGCGTTCAGCGTGTGATGGATGCCCGTTGCCGCGAGTGCGGTGTTGTGCCGCTCGTGGTGAGCCATACGACGACCAAACTTCCGGCACACGTGGGCGATACGGTGGAGTTTAGCTGCACCACGCCGCGCGCAATCTATACGTCGAGCATGGTCAAGCCGGCCTATCAGCCGCAGAATGCCGCGTGCGCGATTATGCTGTGCGAGGGCTATTTGGGTCGCGAGCTCGACCATGAGGCGCTCGACGTTTCGCTTATGGGCTGCCCCACGCCGGGTCGCTTTGATGTGCTGGGAACCGATCCGCTCAAGTTGATCGATGCCTGCCATAACCCCCAGAGCTGCGAGAACTTTGTGAGCGCGCTGGACGAGATCGATCCGTGCGTAGAGAATCGCCCGACGTTGCTGTGCGCCGCGCTGGCAGACAAGGACGTGGCGGGCATCGTCGACGTGCTGATTCCGGCCTTCCCGCGCGTGGTCGTGACGCAGACCGATTCCGATCGCGCCCTGCCGGCAGAGGAGCTTGCCGCTCTGGTGGACGCCGATAAGCTTGCGGGCGTGTACCCCAGCGTGTCCGAGGCCCTCGCAGCCTTCGAGGCTGTGGGCGAGTCCTTCGTAGCGGCCGGCACCATCACCCTAGCAGGCGAAGTGGCCGGCCTGCTCCGTTAACCCATCCCCTCAGCAGTTGCGGTGAAATACGGACTGTTTTACAAGCCAGAAGCCTCAAACGGTCCGTATATCACCGCAACTCAAATTAGCTGCCCTGGGGTGCCCGTTTACGAAGCCATTTATGCCGCTTAACCTGTGGCATATTGCAAACCTCCATTGACGAAGGATGCGCTCAACTTAACTTGCCAATCGGACCAGTGCTGTTTGGTCCGTTGAGCGTGTCGGGAGGAAACATGAACAGAAGGCATGTCAACGCGGCCATTACCGCGGGTCTGGCTCTGACGATGACGGTCGGCTCGGTGCCGCCGCAGGCATTCGCCGAGATGATGCAGGGTGATACCACCCAAGTCGTTGCCGAGCAAAGCGATGCGACGGGTGCGGCCGCCGCGTCTGCGGACACCACCCAGTCAACCTCGCAAGACCAGAGTGAAGATAAGATCGCCTCTTTTGCCAGCCTGAACGAGCTGCATGTTGCCGAGGGTTCCGACGCCACGCTGCCCCAAACTGTAACGGCAACCTACGAGAGCGGTACATCCAAGCAGGAAAACGTCACCTGGAAGTTGAACGGCGCTGATGCTCCGGCAACGCTGGCGCAGCTGCCTGTCGGCTCGTATGAGTTTGAGGGTGCCGTCGACGGCGCCACGCAGACGGTCAAGCAACGCGTGGTTGTTGAAGCTGTTACGGCGGACCCGGCGGCAGTTGACGCAGCCAACGTCGTTGCGCCGACCAGCGAAGACGGCCACAAAGTCGTTTCAGTTGAATCTAATCCCATCATTGAAAAGTATGTCGGCTTCGATAACGGCGACTATGTGCCATCCTCTGAAGTGAAGGTAAAATGGTCTGACGGCACCGAGGGCTCTGCTTTTGTGCAGTGGGATGAAAAGTCGATAGAGTCGTTTGCCTCAGCAACCGAAGAGTCCGAAATCGCCATCACGGGCCAGATTCGCGGTGCGTACGCTAACGGTCAATGGTTCTCGCTCGCTGAGCCGTTCGATGTGACCGGTGTTCTCAAAGTCTACGCTCCCCGCACCACGGGTGGCACTCAGTGGTCCACATGGACCGCAGCGGGTTATGCGCCCACGCTGACTTCGAGCGTGTCCGTTTACTACTCCAATGGTGAGTCCCGGTCGTGCCCGGTTGTGTGGAATAAAATTTCCGAGGACCAGTACCAGAATGCGGGCACGTTTATTGTTGAGGGCCATATAAAGGACTGTCCCTCCATGCTCGTGTACTGCACCGTGTATGTTCGTGCGGTCAAGAGCGTCCAGACCGAGTTGACGTGTACGACCCTAACCGGTGAGGCCCCGTCTCTGCCGTATTCTGCTTCGGTTGTCTTTGATAACGGTGCTACCGAGCAGGTCCCGGTATCTTGGGATCCTGTTGACGCGTCGCTTTACTCTAAAGTGGGAACGTTTACGGTTAAAGGCAAACTCAATGGTTTTGATAACCGTGAGGTTACCTGTACTGTCACTGTCAAGGACCCCAAGGACGTGCTCGATTTTGATTCACTGAGGTTCGAGCGCGTGGTCGGAGACAACACTCCTCTTAGCACGTATGTCTATTTCCCCGTCACTCAGTCGAATAACACCATATACTCTCACGGCTATCAGGTTACTTGGGACAACGCCGATGTGTCTCAATTTCAAAAGGCCGGCACCTATACGGTCACGGGCACGCTCACGTCGTATGATGCGTCACCTGTTAACGGCCTTAAGGTGACTGCTCAGGTCGAGGTCAAGGAAGTTGCCTCTATCGACTCTCTTGCCCCCGTCAACACCCCCGTCGGCGTACGCCCTACAACGGGCAGCGGTCTTCCCGGCGGCGTTTTAGTTACATTTACCGACGGTACAAAGCAGCAGTGCGTCATTGCGTGGGATCCCATTTTGGACACACAGGTGGCAAACGAGGGGTCATTTAAGCTTTCCGGCTCGCTGACATATTGGACCAATACCTCATCTTCATCGACTAGTCAGGTGGAGCTGGGTGACAGCAATCGAGTCACGGCGACCATTTCCGTCCGCGCCCTGCAGATGCCTTCTTCGACATCGACAAGCACGCTTATCGGATGCCAGCCCAATATGCCCGATTCAATCGAGGCCACGATGTGGAATGGTTCGCGAGGTAATTTCCCCGTTCAGTGGTCGACGATTAGTCAGGACGCCCTAAAGAACCTTGGCCAGATTACGGTCAACGGATACTTTACCGGTTCCAACATCCCGGTTACGGCGACGGTCAATATTTGTGATCTCGAAGATAACAACATCGGCAAGATTCCTTATATTCCCGGCGCCGGACTTCTGGCTCCGCGCTATCTGTCCGATCTGTATTTATCGGACGGCAGCTCCTACTACCCCAGGTATTCCTCGGGACAGCCTTATAGCTGGGATGAGTTCCCTCAAGAGCTGCTGGACGGCAAACCGGGCGAGTACGAAATTACCGGCACGATCGCCGACTCGCTGGCAAAGATCCATGCGACTGCGGTGTGCGGCGAGGTCAAGGGTGTCAACAACTACAGCGATAACGGTGTGACGCTTGGACAGTCGTACGAGGACTGGCGCGTTATCTATCCCGGTGAGGAAGTCAATCTGGACTACTTCTACGTGTCCGGCGCATTGCAGGACGGAACGACTTTTGACAGTCTCGGCGTCAACTGGGATACCTACGACAGGTACCCCCAGAAGGACTGCACGATAACTGGAACGGTCGCCGGAACGAATATCCCCGTGAAGGTCCATGTCATCGTGACTAAAAACTGGGAAGCTCAGCCGCAAACTATTACGGTGCTCAAGGGCAGCGACGGCACCGCCATGCTTCCCAGCTATGCCGAACTTGTTAGCCCCGATGCGGTCGAGCATCCGGATTATTCGCACAAATACGCCGAGGCCAAGTGGAACACGAAGGGCTTCGATTGGACCCAGGGCGGCGTGGTCCGCGGCACTGCAACAATGAGCTTTAGCACGGGGAGCGGCATGCAGACGGTCGACGTTCCGATTACTGCCACCGTTAAGATCGCGAGCAAGGCGACCTCGGTGCAGGGCGGAACCATATGGACCGTCCCCGGCATCAAGCCGATGCTGCCGGAATACCTTGAGGTTCGATATGACAACGATGTGTCTTCTGAGCCCCAGCGCGAAAAGGTCACATGGGACCGTGTCGCCGAAGACGCGTATGCCAAGGACGGTTCGTTTAAGGTGAAGGGCAAACTCCAGGGTGGTGCCGAGGCGACGATCACTGTCGACGTCTGCTCTGTCACCTCTATTGCCGTTCCTGAGCGCATTGCCACGGCCAATGGCGTCGTTCCCGAGCTGCCGTGGAATGTCTCGGTTGCTACGAGTGATGGCAAAACGCACAATGCTCAGGTTCAATGGGATTACGTTCGTCCCTCGGTTTATACCGGAGAACCGGGTCAGGTCACGACAGTGTCTGGCACGCTGTTTGCAAGCGGCCTTAACGGATACGCCGACGGCACCAACACCGGCCTCACTGTTCAGACCAAGATCGTTATCCAAGGCGTTGAGAAGGCAATCGATAATGGTGAGACCGCGGTGACCACCAAGGCGGGCACTGCGCCTGCTATGCCTTCCAAGATGGCGGTCGAGATGAGCGACGGCTCTGTTTCGACGGCGGCAATTGATTGGGATCCGATCGCGCCCGAGAAGTACGAGCGGCCTGGCACGTTCTATGCGACGGGCCATGTGGTCGGCTTTGATGCCGCTGCTGTTATGGCGCTTTTGGACGATGAGGGCCAGAAGGTCGGCGTGGATGAGAACGGTAACGTGACCGCCAAGGTGATGGTTGCCGACAAGAAGGCGAAGAAGGTGGCGCTGCAGCCCGAGGCCGTCGTGGTCAACACCACGGTCGGATCGATGCTGGAGCTGCCCGATGCCGTGTCCGTATATTACTCGGATGGCTCAGCGCGGGATACTCGGGGCAGTTTAGGCGGCATCGAGATCGAAAAGTGGACCGACACCGACGGCATCGACCTCTCCAATCCGCTCGCCAAGAAGGGTACGTATAAACTCGTCGGCAAGCTCAAGGATGTCGACAACGTCAACGCCATCGTGTACGTCAACGTCTCCGAGGCGCCGCGAACCATCACCAAGCTCGAGGCCAAGTCGTTTAGCGTTGCCAGTGGTACGTCCAAGCAGGAACTGTACGCCCAGATGCCCAAGCAAGTTGTGGCGACCTATTCCGATGGCTCGACCGATCTGCTCGACATTGACGTGTGGGATCTTTCTAACGTCACGGACGAGCTGCTCAACGGAACCGGCACCGTGGAGATCACGGGTACGGTTAAGCTCAACGGCGCCAAGGTGACCTGCAATGTGACCGTGGTGGATCAGAAGGCCCAGACGCCCGACTACGTCGAGCCGATCGATGTTGTTGAGATTGTGGACAATGCCAAGGTCAGCGACCTTATGGATAAACTGCCGTCCAAGGTGACGGTTGTCATGAAGGACGGCAAGACCAAGAAAGAGACGCCCGTTAAGTGGTCTCAGGTCGACAGCCTGGGCCGTGCCGGCACCGAGTTTGAGGTCACGGGTCTAACGGACAACGGTATGACCGTAAAGGTGAAGGTCAAGGTAACCGCGCATATCGTTGGCTTTGATAACGTTGACGAGATTGAGGTCGAGCGCGATACCAAGGCGGCTGATGCTTTGGCCAAGCTACCTGCCACGGTCACGGCGATCTACTCTGACGATACCGATTCCGAAGCCGGCGTAACGTGGAATACCAATGATCTCTCCGACAAGGACTTTGCCAAGGAAGGTGAAGTTACGGTTAAGGGCACGGTTGCCGGCACGGATCAGAAGGCGGAGTGCACCATCAAGGTCGTCAAACCGCTTCGTGAGATTCCTGATCACCTGGCTGGTACGGTTGACCCTGTGACGCTCGACGACGGGGCAAAGCCCGAGGCTGTTGTGGCCGCGCTGTCTACTACCGTGAAGGTTGCGATGAAGGACGGATCCGAGATCGACTCGAAGATCGCCTGGACCGCTCCCAAGGAGAACCTCACCATCAAGAATGATGGCACGAGCGTTGTCGTTATGGGCAAAACCGCGGTTGGTAGCTTTGAGGTCAAGGCTACGGTCAACCTGGTGCCGGTCGTCGAGAGCGTCGCTGACATCAAGCTTTCGGTTGCTCGCAACACTGCCGCCGACGACATTGCTCTGCCCACCCAGGTGACGCTTAACATGTCTGATGGCTCGACGAAGGCCGCTGCCGTCACGTGGGATAAGAGCCCGCTCACGGCAGATGCCTTGGGCAAGCTGGGTGACATCGCACTTGAAGGCGCGGTCGAGGGCTCTTCGGTCAAGGCCAAGTGCACGATTACGGTCGTGAAGAGCGATGCCGAGATTCCGGCGTCCGTTGAGCCTATTGCCGGAATTTCCGTTCCCGAGGGCGCGTCTGCCGATGCGGTGCGCGAGGCACTCAAGGGCGTGAAGGCGACCGTTCGCATGAAGGACGGCAAAACGACGGCGGAGTCCGAGATCACATGGACCGAGGTTCCTGCCGCGGCCGACACGTACGGCAACGGCGTCGTTGCCAAGGGCGTGACGGTGAACGGCAACCTGCCCGTCGAGGTCATTGTTACCTCCACGACGACGATCAACAAGGTTGCCGAGGTGCCGCAGATCAAAGTTGAGCGCGATGCCAAGGCCGACACTGTGACGGGGCAGCTGCCCAAGAAGGTTGCCGTGACGTACTCCGATGGCCACACGGACGAGGCCGCGGTCACGTGGAATACGGATGGCCTGGACAAGCATCTTGCCACCGTTGGCGAGTACACGATCGAGGGCTCCGTCGAGGGCACGACGCTCAAAGCGACCTGCAAGCTGGTCGTCGAGACGCCGGCAAGCGAGATTCCCGTGAGGCCTGCGACGTTCGCTCCCGTTGAGGTGTTCGAGGCAAGCTCTGCCGCCGATGTGCTGAAGGCGCTGCCCAAGAAGGTCTCCGTGATGATGAAAGACGACAGCCAGGAAGACTACGATGTCGATTGGGAGAATGTCCCCGCACTGGATTGGGGTGCCGATGATGTGACCGTGGACGGTAAGGTTCGCGGTAGGGATCTGACGGTCAGCTGCATGGTACGCGTTAAGCCGCGCCCGGCAGCCAAGGGGCTCGTTATCGTTGACCAAAACGGTAAGGCAACGACTTCCGAGACCGTGCTCAAGGTCGAGCGCGGCAAGGAAATTGACCTTGCTGCCGCGGCGAGCAATGCGGCCGATGGCGCGCTGCTGCGTGGTAACGTGACGTGGACCTCGTCCGACCCGACGATCGCTACGGTCGAGAACGGTAAGGTCAAGGCCCTCAAGAACGGTACCGTCGTCGTTACCGCGACGATGCCCGTTGACGGTGACGCCGCGGCGATTGCGACGCTTGCCGAGGATGGCGCTGCGGAGACGCCGGCGCCTCAGCAGCTCACGGCTTCGGTGACTGTCGAGGTTGTTGAACCTGTTGTTGTACAGGAACCGACCGGCGGCAAGGATAACGGTGCCAAGCCCGATGCCAAGGATCCTTCGGGCAAGAAGAATGGCAAGAAGGCCGCTAAGGGAAGCCTGGCCGAGACGGGCGACAACACTGCCGTGACTGTCGCGGCGCTTGGCGGAACCGGTCTGCTGGCGTTGATTGCCGCAGCGATCGAGAAGCTGCGCCATCGTGCGGAGTAAGGCTGCGAGCTTAGAGCCTTAGGGCTCTAGGACACAAGAAGGCCTCCCGGTTCTCGTCGGGGAATCGGGAGGCCTTTCGTTTGACTGCAGGGCAGCTAATTTGGGACGTGTCTCTATAGTTTTGTCAACCGCGTGCTTCGCGCCATTTCGGCATGACGCATCCGGGCGCCCGGCGCCCCCGCTTCCCCTTCGGTTGATGCTGCCTGTTCCCGCCGTGCTGCGGCGATGTCGACCTGATGCTGCTCCCGGAGCGCCTATCGGACGGCGCCACGCCGCAATAGCTCGCGAGCTCGTCGTGCCCCCTGAACGCGGATATGTCGATCGACGTCACCAGCGCCGCTGCGGTCTTGGGGCCGATCCCGGGCACCGTGAGGAGGCACTCGTAGACCTCGTCGCCCGCCAGCGAGTCGGCCACGAGCGAGTCGAGCTCCTCGATGTCGGCGTCGAGGGAGGCTATCTCCCGGGCGAGTATCCGGACCGCGACGTCCTCGCCGGCCGGGAGCCGCCTTCCCGAGCGCGACGAGGCCAGCAGCGCCTCCCAGAGCCTCCTGGCCCCCGCGGCGGGGGCGCCCGCGCGCCTGGCGGCGCTCGAGAACCTGCGCCAGCCGGCGGCCGAGCACCCGGCGGCCCCGCCGAACTCGGCCAGCATCGACACCTGCCAGCGGCTCGACGGGTCGACCGCGCCCTCGAGCGCGGGGTCGGCCTCGAGCAGGGTCGCGCGCAGCCTGTTCTTCGCGCGGGTCCTGGCGGACGACGCGAACTCGCGCTGCGACGACAGGATCCGCAGCGAGGCGGTCCCCTCGGGCTCCTCGGGCGCCGGCCTGAGGGCGCGGGGCACGCCGAGCGCGGTGCGCGCGATCACCTCGGCGTCGATGGCGTCGGTCTTCGCGATGCCGGGGAACATCCCGCGGGCCTGCTTCTCGGCATATCCGGGCAGGTAGGCGCAGGGGTTCCCGTGCGCATGGGCGCGCGCGAGGACCAGCGCGCCGATGTTTCGCTTCTGGTCGACGACGACCAGCGCGCCGGAGCCGGCCCGCTCGAGCACCCGGTCGATGTCGTCGGGCCTGTTGGCCAGCTCGGCCCTGAAGGCGACGCCCCCTCCCGCATCGAGCGCGCACGCGCTGTGCGAGCTCTTCCCGACGTCGATCCCCAGGTAGGCCACGGGCGTCTCTGCTGCAGGCATGGTGTATCCTCTCCCTTGAGCCGGCCGTAAGCCGCGGAAGCGACACCCACATTACCCGGCCGTGGCCCGGTCCGGGCCCGGCACATCTCTATCAGTCGTTCCCCGCGGCCCCTCCCGCCCCGGCGGCAACACGTCCCGGGCCCTCTACGGGGCAGGGGCTGACGGCCGTCCGGGGCGGTCGGCCAGCGACCACCGGTACGGCTCAATCGTATAACCATGCAACGGAAAAGAGCCGCCCTTTCGGACGACTCAAACTGTAATGGGGCTG
The DNA here is from genome assembly GCA_018378775.1 of Collinsella sp. Classification (GTDB taxonomy): domain Bacteria; phylum Actinomycetota; class Coriobacteriia; order Coriobacteriales; family Coriobacteriaceae; genus Collinsella. The sequence continues at coordinate 46,787 of JAGZWV010000009.1, forward strand.
GACGGAGTCGCCGCTCGACCTCTGGCTCGGCGCGAGGCCGAAGTAGGCCGTGACCTGCCTTCCGGAGCGGAACCTCGTGAAGTCGCCGACCTCGGCCGAGAAGGCCGCGGCCAGCGCGAAGGCGCAGCCCTTGATCGACTGGAGGGCGGCCACCTCCGCGGCGATCGGGCTGGCATCCACGGCCGCCCTGTACTCGGAGAGCAGGTCCGACCGGGCCTCCGCCGCGGCCTCGACCTCGTTCCTCAGGGCGGCGAGCGCCCGAACCCCGCCATCGTCCTCCGGCCTGACCTTGTCGAGCCACCTCAGGAAGTCGTAGGTCCAGTACTTCCTCGGGTTGCCGGCGGGCGTGGTGCCGCCGTAGACGAACCCCCGCCTTGCGAGGAAGGCGAGCAGCCGCTGCTTGGCGGTCGCCAGGCGCGCGGTCGCCCCGTCGTAGGCGCCGGCGAGGTCCCTGATGCCCCCGACCTCGGGGGAGGGGACCCATACGGGGGAGATGTCGTGGGCGAGTATCGCCTTGGCCATCCTGGCGGCGTCGTTCCTGTCGTTCTTGGAGGCCGAGTCGGCGGCCGACCTGGGGATCTTCGAGACCGCGGCGACGACGCACTCGACGCCGAGCCCGGCGAGCTCCCTTTGCGGGGCGAAGCCGAGGTAGCCGCTCTCGTAGGCCGCGAGCGAAGGCCCCGGGAACCCGTCCATCCACCCGGCGATCTCGCCCCAGGGGTTGCCGGGGAACCTCCTCGTCACGGCCTCGCCGGTGTCCGCGTCGAGGGCGCAGACGGTGGTCGACCTCAGGTGGACGTCCATCCCGAACGCGGTAGAATACTTTGGCATGGGAGCCTCCCAACCTCGTTGCGGCGCGGCTGCGCCTATGGCACTTCAACATCATTGTCGCAGCCCCGACCCGCGGTCACGAGCGGGGGCTCCT
>JAGZWV010000077.1 GCA_018378775.1 Collinsella sp.
TAGCGCCGACTGACCTGACGGGCAGCTCCCCATGTGGCCTGCCCGTCACTGACATTGAATGCCCGCGGGGGTGCCTTTCGCACGAGAGGCGCCCCCGTTTTTGTGAGCGCTCCATTAAATGCACCGAGCCGCTTCTTGGCATACAATCTGTATGTTGACCTAACTATCTGTGAGGTGCCTATGGTTGATACAGATTTTGCCTGGCGGCTTACGCAAGGGCTCGTGCGGATCGACAGTTCCGACCCAGGTGCGTATGAGGGCGAGATTGAACGCTATATCAAAGCGTTGGTTGAGGAACGGTTGGCGCAGCTGAGCCATCCGGTACTCGATGCCGTGCAGGTTGAGGAACTCGAGGTGCTGCCCGGGCGCCGCAACCTTATGGTCACCGTGCCGGGACTGAGCGACGAGCCACGGCTCGTCTATATCTGCCATATGGATACCGTTACACTGGGCGATGGCTGGGACGCGGACATTCCGCCGCTCGGAGCGATCGTGCGCAACGATAAACTCTATGGCCGCGGTGCCTGCGATATGAAGGGTGGCCTGGCCTGCGCCATTGCCGCACTGGTCCATACGCTCGAGCGCGTGGCGGCAGAAGGCAAGCTGCCCCGCCGTGTCTTCTCACTCATTTGCTCGGTCGACGAGGAGGACTTTATGCGCGGCTCAGAGGCCACGATCGATGCTGGCTGGGTCGGCTCGCGTGAATGGGTGCTGGACACCGAGCCCACCGACGGACAGATCCAGGTGGCGCACAAGGGGCGTACGTGGTTCGAGATTGAAATGACTGGCGTGACGGCGCATGCGAGCCAGCCCTGGAAGGGCGCGGATGCCGTCGCCGCCATGGCCGAGGTCGTGTGTTCGCTCCGTCGCGCGTTTATGGCGCTGCCCGCGCACGATGAGCTGGGGCCTTCGACCATCACGTTTGGCCAAATCGAGGGCGGATATCGCCCCTACGTCGTACCCGACCGCGCCAAAGCCTGGGTCGACATGCGTCTGACGCCTCCGACCGATACGGCCGCCGCGACGCGCATGGTAGAGCAGGCCATCGCCGTCGCCGAAGCCGCCGTTCCCGGTTGCCATGGCAGCTACACCGTGACGGGCGACCGCCCCGCCATCGAGCGCGACCCGAACTCTCCCCTTCTAGCAGCGCTCAAGCGTGCCGCCGATGACGTGACGGACGCGGACACGACCGTCGGCTTCTTTACCGGCTACACCGACACCGCCGTCATTGCCGGCAAGACAGGTAACCGCAATTGCATGAGCTACGGTCCCGGGTCGCTCGCGCTCGCGCTCGCGCACAAGCCCAACGAATATGTGCCCCACGCCGATATCGTTCGTTGTCAGCAGGTGCTAATCGCGCTCGCCGATAACGTGCTCTGGGACGCGAGCGGCCAAGTTGGGGCATAATAAGCCGCGAACAAACCGACTCGTGCGTTAGGACCGCCCATGAAAGCACTTCCGTTTCCCTGCATCCGCCCGGCTCAGGACCGCGTGCTCGAGGCGCTGCCTGCAATGGGCAGCATCCTGAGCGGCAACGATGCTCTGCGCGGAGCCATTGCCGATGGTCTGATGCTCAAGGACCCGGGTGCGGCGTATTACGTGTACGAATGCTCGGGCGAGCCGGGACGTGTGACGGGTGTCGTGGCGATCTGCCCGGTTGGTGCGCTGGCGGGCGGCGACGCGGTTGCCGCCGATACGACCGCCGCTGCGCGCGCAATCGCCGACCTCAAGGTACAGCCCCGTCCCGTAACGCTTGTCTACGAAGCCTCTCCCGTCATGGATATCATCCTCGGCGCCGCAAAAGAGGGCGCTTCACTCTATGCCGTCACCGACCCCGCCGGCATTACGCACCGCGTGTGGGAGGTCAAGCGCGAGGACGCCGTCGGGGCCATCCGCGCCATGCTCGACCAGGCGCCGGAGCCGGCACTGGCCGACGACCCTGCCTACGCTGTCGCACTAGTCGAGGCATCACAGCTCCTGACCGACGATGCACGTGCCGCCGGCACCTACACGGGCAAAGAGCCGTTCAACTTTGCCGTAGCTGCGCTCTTCCCCGCCGCGCAGGTCAGCGGCGGCGCGGCGCAGGTTCCGACGGGTCTGCTCACGCACCAGGTCGCGCGGTTCTAGCAAGACCAGACCGTCCAGCATAAAAATCGGCAGCCCAACAAACAGGGGGCGGAGATGCAGCAGGTACATGCATCTCCGCCCCTTTTGCGTCGAGAAGTTATGCCGACGACCCGTGCCGCCGCGCTCGCGTTATCCGCGCTGCGGACCCGCAGTAGCCACGAGCGGTTCAAGCCCCAGCTCGCGCGCGTAGTCTTCCTGCGTAAAGACTTCGACCAGTTCAAACGTATCGGCCGCATCGTCAAACGCAAAATGCAGCACTGAGCAGTTGCCCGGCACGCGTTCGCGCTCGTCGGCCGCCGCGCCCCGCACGTGGTCCAAAAACTCCTTGATAGCCGAACCGTGGCTCACCGCGAGCACGCACTCGTGGTCCGGACGTCGCATAAGATCGGTTATCGTCGCCGCCATGCGCTCGCGCACCTGCATCTGGCCCTCGCCGCCAAACTGACGATAGAAATCTCGCCACGGGCGCTCGGGCATAAGCATCACGCGCTCGGCCTCAAAGTCGCCAAAGAACCACTCACGCAGACCGTCCAGGCGCTCGTACGCCAAGCCCGGCCACAGGTTGGCGATAGTCTGCTCGGTGCGATGAAGTGTGGAGGTGTAGGCATGATCGGGTTCAATGCCGCGCGCACGCAAGAACATGCCGGCACGCGCCGCCTGGTCGCATCCCAGCTGCGTGAGCGGCGAGTCACTCCAACCCTGAATAATGCGCTTAAGGTTGAATATTGTCTGCCCATGACGAACCAGATACAGGTCTTTATTCATAGGGGTCCTTTCGTTCGTTACCAATCAAGGAGCGAAAACGCACCGTCGCAATAGCCAAAATGAAGCACGGCACCGTTGTCGGGTAGCTCTCCCCTGCCAGTCACATACTCAAGAAACTCCTGGCAGGAAGAGCCGTGGGAGACTGCCAGCACACAGTCGTGCTGCGGCCTGGCCATGATGTGGGACAGCGCCGCGACCATGCGCGACTGGAGCTCGCCTTCAGACTCGCCACCAAAGGCCACCGGATAATCACCCCAGGGCTGCGGCGGCATCTCGCGATTTGATGTACCCTCCAGCGAGCCCAAATGCCACTCGCGCAGGTCATCGACCAGCTCTATCGAGCGGCCCTCACCAGCAATTAGCTCAGCCGTACGCCGCGCCCGGCCCAACGGGGAGGAATACACACGGTCAAAGGTCACGCCACGCGCCTCAAACGCCGCGCGCGTCGCCAGCGCCTGCTCGCGCCCGCGCGCCGTAAGCGGCGAATCGTGCCCACCCTGCAAAATGTTCTGCACATTGAGCTCAGTCTGCCCATGCCGCACCAAATACAAATCTGCCACACGTCCTCCCCTCGCACCACCGCAAAGGGGACAGGTACCTTTGTGGTGGTTTACCGCCGGATCACACCGCGGTGACGCTCAACTACACCAGTACGTCGACAAGCGAGCGCTTGGGTACGTGGTGCACCTGCGCCTCGTCGCGCCAATAATTGATGGAGCCGTCGGGGTTGGAATCGATCGCATCGATCACCTGTGTCTCGGCCGGAACGCCAAACGCCATGATCAGCTTGAGCTCATACTTGTCGTTATCGAGCCCCATGGCATCGATCGCGTGGGGCGTAAAGGCCTTGAACATGCAGGCTGCCACCTCGGGCGTGGCGCTGCGGGCGGCGAGCATCATCGTCTGCGCGGCAATGCCCGTGTCGACCTCGGTAATGGGAGCGGCTGGCTTGCCCGGAACGGCGCGCTCAGCAAGAATCGCGATGTAGCCGGTCGGGCGCTCGCCCTCATCGGGACCCGGCCAATCCTTGAGCGCACCGGCCCATGCAAGCTCGTCAAATACACGCGCGCAGTCCTCTGCACCGCTTACCACATGAAAACGCAGACGCTGAGCATTGGCGCCGCAGGGAGTCAGGTGAGCCAGCTCTGCCAGCTCGAGCAAAAACTCACGCGGCACGCGCATGGACTCGTCAAAACGGCGGCACGTACGGGCACGACGGACCAGCGCATCAAACGCTTCCAAGCCGAGCTTTTCGCAACCCTGCTCTGCCATCGATTCGACACTCGACGGCGCCTCGGGAACTGCTTCGTTCATAGGGACCCCCAATACAAGCCAATTGTCCTTAGGAAAATCTAACCTAAAACGTAGGCAATAACGAACAGGGCTGCAATGTTCTACACCTGTTGAATAGAAAATCGCAACGTGGGGAACAACGGAAACAATTCGGGGCCTTTGGGTTACGTTTCGCCCTCTCGGGGGTGCGGACGATTTCTTGGACCGCGCCTAGGCGTATCCAAGCTTCCTGCGGTACTCCATCGGGCTCAGCCACCCGAGGGACTTCTTGATCCGC
>JAGZWV010000078.1 GCA_018378775.1 Collinsella sp.
CTGCAGGTAGTCCAGGATGATGATTGCCTTCTCCTTGTTATGGAGCATGCGGCGGCTCTTGGCGCGAATCTCGGTCACTGTGGTGCCGGGCGTATCGTCGATCAGAATATCGAGCTTGGACAAGGTCTGCGTGGCCTCGTTGATGTTGGCCCACTGCTCGGGGCTAATGCGACCCATGCGGAAGTCACTGATCGAGATCATGGCATAGGCGCAAATCAGGCGCTGGGCAATTTCCTTGCCCGACATCTCCAGTGAAAAGAAGCCAACGGTATAGCCCGCAGCGGCGGCATTCAGCGCCAGGTTCAGAGCGAACGACGTCTTACCCACGGCAGGGCGGGCGCCGATAATGATGAGCTGGCCCTCGCGGAAGCCCATGAGCATGCGGTCGAGCGACGGGAAGCCGGTGGGCACGCCCGCGGCCTGTCCGCCGGCCTTGCACACTTCCTCGGCCTCGTTATAGGCCTCGACCATAAACTCGGTCAGTGTCTTATAGCTCGACTTGACCTCGCGCGCCGTGACCTTGAGTAGCTTGCTCTCGGCCAGCTCGACAACCTCTTTGGTGTCGGTGGGGGCGTTATATGCCAGCGCGTTGATCTCGTTGGTGGCGCCGATCAGCTCGCGCAGCATCGAGTCGCGACGGACGATGGCGGCATGGTGCTGCCAGTTCACGAGCGACAGGGTCTGACCCATCAGCTCCAAAATGTAGGCCTCGCCGCCCACGGCATCAAGCTTGTTGATGCTGCGCAGGTAATCGATCAGCGATATGGAGTCGATGGGAATGCGGCTGTTGTACATATCGACCATCGCGGTGTAGATGGTCTTATGAATGGGCCGGTAGAAGTCATCGGGCTGCAGCTCGACCTGGGCCTCCTCGACCACCTCGGGCGACAGCAGCATGGCGGCCAGTACATTGGCCTCTGCATCTTGGTTTTGAGGGAGACCCAACTTGGAGCCACGGTCCTCGACCGTCAGCCCCGCCTCCCTTTCGTCATATGCCATGAGCATCCTCATTCATATCGCTTGCGAGCATCCATAGTATCAGCCACAGCCCCAAAACGGGCCGCGCCCCGGCAATCATCACCGAACGAAACGGATGAACGGTCCCGCATGTGGGACTTCACCACAACGCCTGCCATGGCGCTCGCCGAGCGTAGAAAACAAAAGGGCGCCCTGGTCTCCCAGAGCGCCCTTCTTAGAACAAGATTGTTGCGTTGCAGCAAATGCTACTCGGCAGCAGCCTCAGTCTCGACCTCGGCGGTCTCGGCCTCGGCGACCTCAGCGGTCTCCTCAGCCTCAGCCTCGGCAGCGAGCTCCTCGGCGGTAACGCCAACGAGAACGACAACCTCGGCCTTGATCTCGCGGTACAGCGAGATGGCAACGGTGTGGGCACCGGCAACCTTGATGGGCTTACCGAGCTCGACGCGCTTGCGGTCGATGTCCATACCGAGCTGAGCCTTGATGGCGTCAGCGATCATAGCGGCGGTAACGGAGCCAAAGAGGATGCCCTCGTCGCCGACCTTGACGTCAACGGTGACCGTCTTGCCCTCGAAGGCAGCCTTGGTCTCGTTGGCGGTAGCCAGACGGACGGCCTCGCGCTTGGCGATGTTGTTGCGACGCTCGTCAAGCTGCTTGAGGTTGCCCTTGGTGGCGGCAACAGCGAGCTTCTTGGGGAACAGGAAGTTCTCAGCGTAACCCTGAGCGACCTCTACGACGTCACCCTCGCCGCCCTTGCCCTTGATCTCATCGAGAAGAATAACCTTCATGATGCGTCTCCCTTCTTAGCCGCGGTCGCGGTTGCCACGAGAGGAAACCACGGGGACGGTGTACGGCAGGAGAGCCATCTCGCGGGCGCGCTTGATGGCGTTGGCGATGTCATGCTGATGCTGCGTGCAAGCGCCAGTGACGCGACGGGGCTTGATCTTGCCACGGTCGGTCATGTACTTACGGAGAAGCTGAGTATCCTTATAGTCGATGAACTCAGTGTTCTCCTTGCAGAACTGGCAGTACTTACGACGCGGCTGACGTGCAGAAAAATCATTAGCCATGTCAAAATACCTTTCGTTTGGCAACTTCGGCGAACCGAAGCCGCCTCTCACTCAAAAATAGGTGAACAACCCTTAGAACGGGATGTCCTCATCGTAGACGTCGACCGCGGGCGGCGTAGCCACCGGTGCGGCAGGACGTGCTGCGGGCGCGGGAGCTGCGGGGGCGTAACCGCCCTGGTCGTAGCCACCCTGGCCACCACGGGAGCTCATAAACTCGATCTCATCGACGATGACCTCAAGCTTGCTCCGGCGCTGGCCGTCGCGCTCCCAAGAGCTGTAGCGCAGCTTGCCCTCGATCGCGACCTTGTTTCCCTTTGCCAGGAAACGGCTCACGGCCTCGGCGCGGGTGCCGAACATAGTGCAGTCGACAAAGTTGGGATAGTCCTCCCACTCGCCAGTCTGCGCGTTGCGGCGACGATCGTTCACGGCGACGCCAAAAGACAGAACCTGGGTTCCGCCGGCGGTGGCGCGCAGCTCGGGATCGCGGGTGAGGTTACCGGTGATGTTCACTCGATTGATGCTCATAACTCACTACTTCCTCTTGGGGCACAAGCCCAGTCCAAAACGACAGTCTTACTCCTGGTCGTCGCGACGGACGATCATGTGGCGGACCACAGCGTCGGTGATGCGCAGGACGCGATCAAGCTCGGCGATCTGGGTAGGATCTGCGTGGAAGTTGATGAGGGTGTAGTCACCATCGGTGAGGTCGTTGATCTCGTAGGCGAGCTTGCGCTTGCCCCACTCGTCAACGGAGTCGACCTTGCCAGCGCCCTCAGCGATCGTGGTATCGATACGCTTCATAACAGCGAGACGAGTCTCGGGGTCGAGCGACGGGTCAACAAAGAACAGCAGTTCATAAGCCTTCATATTGTCACCTCCTCTGGGCAAATGTGGCTTCAGGTCGTGAAGGTGCGCCTGAAGCAGGAAAAGACTTGGTAATAATATCTTTCAACCTCCCAACGGGCATAAGGCTGTGGTCGCAAAATGCATGCCAGTGGTCCACAGCACCACCCAAAGATTTTTAAATTCATTGCCAAGTCGCTTATGAATACCCCTTTTGAACAATTGAGTTGATCAACCACGCTGGTCGGAAGCCGTTTTTTGTCACCTCAAACCCCACTGCAACGCCAAGCGCGGCCGAACGTTTTAAAAAATGCCAACTTTTCTGTTTGCACTTTGCGATTCCTCGTGTATACTGACTTTCGCATTTAACGGAGAGTTGTCCGAGTGGCCGAAGGAGCACGATTGGAAATCGTGTAGGCGTCAAAAGCGTCTCCAGGGTTCAAATCCCTGACTCTCCGCCAGTTAATTCCAAAGCAGGCCTTCGAGCCTGCTTTGTTTTTACCCCACGCGGAGGGGTGGCAGAGTGGTTGAATGCGGCGGTCTCGAAAACCGTTTGGCCTGTATAAGGTCACGAGGGTTCGAATCCCTCCTCCTCCGCCATTTAGATTGAGAAAGCTCCCTAGAATGGGAGCTTTTTTGTTATCGAAATACATCTCGATCCCGCGCTCCCCCAAACGTGTACGTCAGCCTCCAAAAACGACATTTTTCGACATCTTTGGAGGCTGACGTACACGTTTGGATTGAGCTCACGGGAGTGGCGCTATTCGGAAGGTGCCTCCTCGTCTCGTATGCTTTTCCAGTTGCGGATAAGTGCCTTGCGCAGTTCATTTTGCTTTCGTTGGTACTCGGTATCGGTGCATCGAGGCATGCCGAGTGCTTCGCGAATGTTGTTCATGGCGCGGTGAAAGGCGAGCTGGCTGCCGAACTGAGCCGAAGTGAGCGTAACGATTCGATATCCCATTTGGGAGAGAACGGCCTCTCGCTCCGCATCTGCTCCCTTGCGCTCGAGCTCATCGTGAAAACCGCCCTTATATTCGATACCGAGCTCCCTGCGCTTATAGGTCACGAGCGCATCGATTTTGAGTGTTCGAGCTTTGGCGCAATGCCAGAGACGTTGAGGGATCTCGAGCGGTTTGTTGAGTTCGATACCTCGGATGCCAACGCCGCCTTCGCTTGTTGGGAGCGAGAGGGCGATTGCCGAAGCGGTCTCCATAGGCGAGGCCGAGTGATCGTAGATGTGCCTGAGCGCGAGCCGTGCACGTGTGGCACCGGGTTTGCCGGGGTGCCGATCGAGCAGTTCGGTTATTTCATCCTTGGAGGTGGTGGCTGGTTGCTCGGTATAAGGGTCGGCGGGATTGAGCCTCATGCGATAATCGGCGCAAACTTCATAGCCATATTCGAGATATTCGATCCTATCCATCCACTCGGCAGCGAGCACGAAGGCGAAGGCTTCGTCGGTGATGAAGATTCCGGGCGTCAACTCGTTAATATGCTCGTAGGGAAGATTTTGTCCAAGAATGTGGCAAACGACGCCTTTGGTACGAATTCGCTCGAATTCGAATACAACCGCGATATCGATAGTCTTAAGCATATCGGACGGAATGCCGCAGTCGGTAAGGGCCTGTCGTATGCGCGCAACACGTTGCTGGGTGGAGATGCCTTGTGCGCCTATCTGGTAGTCGTGCCGCGCAAGAGACTGAACCAAATTCTGGGGTGCATGATGGACAAGCCATGCGGTTTTATGCGAAATGAGAACAGGGGTATCCATTGAGGGCCTCTCGCTCTGAGCCGGTATCCAACTCTTATGTCCGTTGAAGTGGGGAAATATACCGGATGTGAGTAAATCAACTCACTCATGCTGTGAGCTCAATCCAAACATGTACGTCAGCCTCCAAAGATGTCGGAAAATGTCGTTTTTGGAGGCTGACGTACATGTTTTGGACCCTTGGCATTCCAGTAACGCCACGCCCGCATCCAGTCCCGACCGTTTGCCGAGCAATAGGATCGCAATCGGCGCCGAACATGTACTATGTACGGGCATTGTCTAAACCCACAATCCAAAGGACCCCATCTTGCCCGTCGTCGCCGCTATGACCGTTACCCCACATGCCTCGGATGCCATGGTCGCTATTCCGTTTTGGCTCGAGATGTTCGCTGTTGTCGCTGCATCGATCTCGGGTGTGCTGGTTGCGCGTGAGCACAAGCTCGACCTGGTGGGCGCGGTCGCGCTCGCGGTGGTCTGCGGTCTGGGCGGCGGTCTCTTGCGCGACATGACGCTGCAGGTGGGCAACGTCTACATCCTCAACCAGCCGATGGCACTCCCGCTTTCCATTGCCACGGCGGCCATCATCTATATTTTCCCGGCAATCGTCGACAAGCCCGAAAAACTCATCCCCTTGCTCGACATCATCTCGGTCGGCATCTACGCCGCCACTGGAGCAGACAAGGCGCTGGTCTACGGCTTTGCGCCGGCGGTGTGCATCATGATGGGCTTTTTTACCGCAGTAGGCGGCGGCATGCTGCGCGACGGCTTTATGGGCGTGGTTCCGGGCATTTTCCAACGTACTAACTTTTATGCCATCGCCGCCATCGCCGGATCGACAAGCTATGTGTGTCTCGTTATGAGCGGCATCATGAGCAATGTCGCCGCGCTGGTCGTATGCGTTGTCGTGACCATGGGACTGCGCTGGCTCTCGCTGCGCTTTGACATCAAAAGCCCCACCGAAGAAGACATCGCGCGCTTTTTGCACCGTAAAAAGTAGGCAGCACGACACAACCCCTCGAAATGCAACCGAGAGGTTCTTTTAGAGCGCCCGCGCGTTGGGTACCCTGTTAGATGCATATCGAGCATCTGACGAAGGATTCACTATGCCCTGTAATCAATTCCCGTTGACCCAGCGCCGTAAAGCATGGGGCCGCATCACCATCCTGTTCGCGCTCATCGCGCTGGCGATCACCGTGCTTCCCACGGCGTCGTTCGCCGGCACGGACACCGCAGGCAACGTACTTGCGACCGACAATGACGCCAATCCGTCCGGCGTCGATGGTGACCTGTACTGGGCCGGCCAGGCCCTCAACTTGGACGATGCGTCCATTGACCGTGATGTCATCGCCGCGGGCGATACCCTCTCGATCCGCGACTGCACGGTTGGCGGCGCCGTCCGTCTGGCGGCACGCACCATCGACATCGCCAAGACCACGGTTGATGGCAGCGTCACGGTGGCCGGCCAGCACGTTGTGCTCAACACCGGTAGCACCGCCAACTGTTTTTACGCGATGGGCGAGACGGTTGCCCTGCGAGGCTCCACCAAGTCGGCAGCGCTGGCAGGCGATACGGTGACCATCGATGGCACCGTCGAGGGCGATGTCGAGGTTTGGGCCGACAAGCTCATCCTGGGCAAGAACGCCCATATCACCGGCACCGTGAACGCGCACGTCTCCGAGGACCCTGAGCGCGCCGCGGGAGCCGAGGTAGGCGCACTTAAGATCGACCGCACCGAGAACGAAGATACTTCCACCGTTAACGATGTCATCGGCGGCATCGTCGCCTCGGCGCTCTCGACTTGCTTTGTCGCCCTGCTGCTCGAGCTCGTCTTTCCGCGTGCGACCGCCAGTGCCGCCGGCATGCTTCACCAGCGCCCCACGCCCCTGTGGGTGAACGGTCTTCTGGGTACGATTGCTGTCGTCCCCGCCGTCCTGCTGCTGATTATCTCTATCGCTGGCCTGTCGCTTGCCGGAACCCTCCTGTGCGGCGTTATCGGCATCGCGTTGGTGTCGAGTGCCTTTGCGGGGTGTGCGATCGCCCGCATGGTCGGACACAGCCAGAACCGTTACGCCATGGCGGCCGTAGGTGGCATCGCCGCGGGCGCGCTTACGGCAATCCCCCTCGTAGGCGACTTCATCAGCGGCGTGGCCTTCGTCTTTACACTCGGCTACATCATCCAAATCATCTGGCGCAACGCCCACCTCAAACCGCAGCAGCCGGCTAACACGCCAGAACTCCCCACCGCTTAGCCGCCAACCAACATAAAGGGGCCAGGCACCTTTATGGTGGCGCAGACCAGCTCAATCCTCTTGCACAAAAAGGGCGCCGACCATTGCGGTCGACGCCCTTTCTCGTTAGACGTTATAAAACCCAGCGCTTATTTGTTGACCTGGCCGGCGCGGACGGCAGCCTTCTTGCGGTCGGTGGCGTTGAGCAGACGCTTGCGCAGGCGGATGTTCTTGGGAGTGATCTC
>JAGZWV010000079.1 GCA_018378775.1 Collinsella sp.
GGCGGTCATCTTCTTGCCGGCCTCGTAGACGTTCCTGCCGTCCTCGAGGTAGCCCTCCTGGTCGAAGTGCATGATCTCGATCTTCTCGGTCTCCTTCATGTGTGTCCTCCCATCACATGTGCGCAATTCTATACATCGCGCTTCTTGCTGATACCAATTATAGCCATACGATTGCTTGTTATTTAATACCAATCCAAACTCACGGAGATTTGCGGCGAACGGTCGGTTTCCTCGCCCGAGTGGTATTACAACGCCAATAGTTGTCTATTTCGAGCGCTACTGCCAACGGGTTCCCCACAACTCGCCAGCTATAAAAGCGTTGCGCCAGACCCGCCCAAGCGTTTCCGGCGCAACCGCGCAGTTTAGTTATTCGGCTTCCATCTCCGCTGTCACACGGCGATACATCTCGATAACCTGAGTCGTCGCCTTGGACGGATCCTGATAGTAGCGGCCATCACACGTCTCGGCCGAGACATAGCCCGTATAGCCGTGGCGCATGAGTGCCTCGAGGTCGGCACGCATATCACGCTCGCCGTCGCCCCAGGCAAGATGCGTCGTGCCGCCGCCCACATCTACAAAGTGGGTGTGAACGATCTTGTCGCCCAAAACCTCAAAGTAGCCGTCGATCGTGTCGCCGGCAACTTCCATGGCGCCAAAGTCGATACAGGCCTTCAGGTTGGGACGATCGACCGCCTCGAGGATGCGCGCGACATCCTGTGCGGTGTTGACCAACACGGACTCCGACGGCTGCAGGGCCTCGAGCGCGACGCGAATACCGCGCGTATCGGCGTAGTCGCACACCGAGCGCAGCATGGCAACGCTGCGGGCCCAGGCGTCCTCAGCCGGCTCGTCCAGATAGGCCCAACCACTCGTCACCAGAATCTGCGGCACGCCCAACTCAACGGCAACGTCGATCACATTCTTAAAGTACGAGAGGATGCGTTTTTGGCCCGCCTCACCGCGCACCGCGACGTTCCACGGCTTGGGGTTGTTCTGCTCGGGGCACACGCACACGATCTTGATACCGTATTGGGCGGCAAGATCGCGAATCTTATCCACCGAATCGTGCTCATGGCAATCCACATACAGGTGCATCGAGCCGGTCCACAGCTCGATATTGCGATAGCCGGCCTCACCTGCAGCCTTAAAAAACGTCTCGATGCTGTAGTAACGATGGTTGATGTTCATGAGCGAAAGCTCGGGTACGACCATAGCCCTCCCCTTTCGTACGGAGTTTTAAAAAACAGGGGGCCGCCGCAGATGCGACAAGCCCCCCAAAGATCGACGCAACCGTTAGACGCGATGGAAGCGCGATTCGAACATATTAGGCAAGCACGCCAAAGTAAGCGCCGATGATGCCCACGACCATGGTGCAGAGGATCAGGACCATCGGGTTGATCTTCTTGGAGAGCAGCCAGTAGTAGAGCCAGAAGGCGGCCATACCGAGCATACCGGGCATGATGCCGTCCAGGATGTCCTGGAGAGTTTGGGCGGAGTCGCCCTGACCAATGGCGATGGGCAACGAAGCCCAGAACATGTCCTTGCTCATGGCGCCGACGACCATAACGCCGACAATGCCGACGCAGGCCATGATCTTTTGCATCAGGCCGGTCTTCTGAGCCTCGTCGAGGAAGCCAATGCCTAGCTCATAACCCTTGATAGCGCCAAAGATACGAATCAGGAACGCCGGGATGTTGTAGACGAGCAGGAAGGCGATGGGGCCAAAGACGTTGCCGGCCTGGCACAGGCTGATGCCCACGGCAGCGGCGACGACGCGCAGGGTGGACAGGAAGAAGGAGTCACCCAGGCCGGAAAGCGGACCCATGAGGGCGGCCTTGATGTCGTTGACGCTCTCGGGCTCAACCTCGCCACGAGCGACCTTTTCTTCCATGGCCATCGCGATGCCGCCCACGAAGGGAGCGAGCTGCGGGGTGATGTTGAAGAATGCGCTGTGACGGTGCAAGGCCTCGGCGTAATCATCGGGACGGCCGGCATAGATCTTCTTGAGCATGTTGGCGACCATCAGGCAGAAGGCAATGTTCATCTGCTTGTAGTAGGTCCAGGAGAATTCCATGCCCAGGGCGCCGGTGTTCACGGCGCTCTTAATGAGGTCGGAGCGAGTAATCTGGTTCTCGGAATTAGAAGTCATCGTCCTCATCCCCTTCCACAGAAAGCTGGGACTGGGCGCCACCAAGGCCCAGCAGGTCGTACTTGTCGATGCCGATGATGATTGCGATCAGGGCGACGCCGAGGACGGGCACGTTGGCATAGGAGCACAGCAGGAAGCCCAGGAAGTAGAACGGCACGAGCTGCTTGGTAAGCACCAGACGGCCGAGCATGGCGAAGCCCATGGCAGGCAGGATGTTGGCTGCGACGCCAAAGCCATCGAGGACGAACGTCGGGATGAAGTCGAGCAGGCCCTGAACGGCGTCGGCACCCAGATAGAAGGAGACCGAGCACAGGATAAAGGCCAGGACGACAATCACGAGACCGATAATCCAGTGCATAGCGTAGATACCCTTGAGGTTACCCTTGCTGGCAAAGACGTCGGCACGGTCGACCAGAAGGGGCATACCGGCGTTGACGACGTTCTTAATGGCCAGGCACAGAGTGGCGATGGGCATCGCGAGCGCGATAGCGGCCTCGGTGCTCTGACCCAGCTGAATAGCGAAGGCGCAGGCGAGCACACCGCCAATACACTCATCGGGCGGCACGTAAGCGCCGATGGAGATTGAACCCATGAAGAGCAGCTCGAGGCTCGCACCGATGGCGAGGCCGGACTGCAGGTCCCCGAGGACTATGCCGACGAGCGGGCACAGAACGATCGGGCGGAACGCATAGAGCGTACCGAGCTGATAATCGAGCTTACCGAAGGCAGCGATAAGTCCGATGAGGATCGCTTGAACAAGCATTGTTCCTCCCTTTGATCCCTCTTGGATCCGCGCGGCGATTCCCGACTTGTCAGCGCGCCCTTTTCCATGCCGACAATCGCCTAGACAGATCCAGCTTGTACCGGTGTGCTGTTAACACCTAAACCGGTGCAAATGATTTGATACCAATTATATAGTCATGCGAAAACTATTTAATACCAATTATATAGTCATGCGAAAACTATTTAATACCAATCGCTCAACGGGCGTGTACTCCCGGTGAACGGTAGATGGGGGTAACGGGTAAAGCGTTTATCCGGTACGCCCACGAATAGGGGCGGCGCCGTGCGCGCCGCCCGTGGTTCTCAATTAGAGGACGCTTAGGGCATCGACCTTGGGGTCGTCGGCCAGAGCGCGAATCTCGACCTCGACACCGCGGCCGACGAGCTCACGAATGTCCTCTTCCTCGGCAGCAGTCACAAAGATCTGGCGGGAGATCTTACGGGCATCGGGACGCTGCTCGTCCTTGGACTTGGTGTTGCCCAGGTTGATGGAGGTAATCTGCGGGCAGCCGTCGACAAGCTGCTTGGCCTCGGCGATGCTGGCGACGCAGATGATCATCTTGTACTTATCGGTAACACCGGAGTTGATGGCCTCGATGGCGTGCTCCATGTCCTTGATGACGAGCTTGACGTTGGCCGGCTTTCCCATCTTGAGCGTAGTCTTCCAGACGGGATCGTTGGCAACCTTGTCGCCAACGCAGAAGATGCAGTCAGAACCCAAGCCCTGGACCCAAGAGACGGCCACCTGGCCATGAAGCAGACGATGGTCGACGCGAAGCAGTTGAATCATGATTGACCCCCAAAGGTCTCATGCCGGAAACCCGGCCCCATTAATAGCAGGCGGTGACTAGAACTCTTCCTCGTCATCCGCATCGGTCAGCAGGTCGTTGACAAACTTGACGCGCGTGTCGTCAGCCGCGAGGATCTCGCGGATAACCTGATCGGCGGGAGCCTCCTGGTCCGAAAAGAGCAGCTGGATCAGCAGCGGCAGATTCATGTTGGCAACCAGGTAGGTGTTGGGGCGCGTCTGGACGATCTTGGTGAACTCGTTGTTGACGCTGCCGCCAAACAGGTCGGTGCACACGATTACGTCGTCGGCGGGGTCGAAGGTCGCCAGGAGCTTGGCGGCCTCCTCGGCGACATCGGTGCGGCCGTCGACAAACATCGACAGGTCGTGGACGTTATCGCGCGCGCCCGAGAGCAGCTCGGTACTCTCCTTGATGCCGGTCGCAAAATGCGCGTGGCTGGCGAAGATGTATTGCCTCATTGCGGTTTCCCCCAAATGAAATTAGTAGTCGAACTGGTGGTAGTAGCGGCGGTACTTGAGGTTGTGCTTGGTGACCAGCTCGTAATTGCGCGCGAGGCGGTCGGTGGTCAGCACGGACAG
>JAGZWV010000080.1 GCA_018378775.1 Collinsella sp.
GCCGGGGTAAGGGTGGAGCCGTAGTTGGCGCCCAGATAGGCAACGTGAGCGGAGATGCCCTCGCTCCAGCTGCCAAAGCTGCGCCAACCGCCGCCACGTGCACTCCAGCCCCAGGCGTTGTAAGAATTGGCGCAATAAGCACCCTTGGTGCTCTCGATGCAGGCGATGGCGGGGGACCAACGGGGGTCGACACCGGTATTCCAAGCGGCGACGGCAAAGTTATAGCCCTGGCCTGCCATGGGGGAGCCGGCGAGATAATTGTCGATGCGGCTCGTCCACTCATTAATGAACGAATCGTAATCGGAGCTACCGGTATTGGCGTTGTTCACCGTGGTGTCGATGGTGGTGTTGGTGTTGGTGGCCTGGCTGCTGGAATTGCTGCCGCTTACGCCCTCGCCCGAGAGCTTTTCGGCGGCAGCGGCCTTATCGGCCTCAAGCTTGGCAAGCTCGGCGGCATTTTCCTGCTCGGCTTTTGCCTGTGCCTCGCTGCGGAGCTGCTGGGCCTGCGCCAGCGCATCCTCGGCGTTTTTCTGCTCCGCCTCAAGCTGAGACTTGGCCTGCTGGAGCTCAGCCTTGTTCTGCTCGAGTTCGGTTTGCATGTTATTGAGCTGTTCGATCTCGTCGACGCTCGAGCTCGTGATCTGGTTGGTGTATTTGCAGGTCGTGATGAACTCACCCAGGCTCTGTGCGTTGACCAGGAAGCTCACGATGGGATTGGTGCCCTTCTGATACTTGTACAGATCGCGCATGGCGGAGCTTGCCTTGGCCTGCTGCTCGGGAAGCTTGGCCTCGATTTCCTCGATGCTTGCCTCATTGGAGTCAATCTGCTTTTGCAGGTCATCGAGTTTGGTGCGGGCGTCGTTGTAGGCGCTCGTGGCGGCTTCGATCTTCTGCTGGGCTGCGGAAAGCTGGTCCTGCGTTGCCTGCGAGGCGGCATACGCCGCAACGGGGGAGAGCATCGGCGTGGCCGTCAGCGCAACGGCGAGCACGGCGCTCGTGATGATACGAGCCGGCTTCGACGCAATGAACGCTGCGGTGCGATGATTCGAATGCTGCATCCAGTCCCTCTGCAATCAATCGTAGGTTATGGTTCGAACGGTATTCTACTACTGCTTTCGACCTCAACTTGAACCTTAAAGGTTCCAAAGGGTCAAGTTGAACTTGAGGCTTTGGCTTTGACCTGCAGTTATGATGAATTGTTGAGAAACCATAGAGTTCAACTTTAACGTTACAGAGCTCTGTTTGAGAGGAGTTTTGGGCTGTAAAAGCCATCTCAACGTGGGGTTTTATAACTACAGCGTGCCCTTCTGGCGAGCCTGCTCAATCTCTTCGAGGGCCTCGGCGGGGGTGAACGAACAGGTGCCGTCGCCGAGCTTGACTACCTGGATTTCGTCACCGGCGTTGACCTCTCCGCCCTTTAGTACCACGCCGAAAACGCCCTCGTGGGGAAAGATGCAGTCGCCGGCGAGATAGTAGATGGCGCAACGGGTGTGGCAGACCTTGCCGATTTGGCTGATTTCGACGAGCACGTCGCTTCCAAGCTTGAGCTGTGTGCCCAAAGGGAGCGAGAGCAGGTTGATGCCCCGGGTTGTGAAGTTCTCCCCAAAGTCACCCTCGTGTACGTCGAGCCCGCGTGCCTGCGCCGTCTGGATGGACTCCGCGGCTAAAAAGGAAACCTGACGGTGCCAATGTCCGGCGTGCGCATCGGTGGCGAGGCCAAATTGCTCTATAACGGTGTCGCGTCCATCGGCGACGGGCGACTTGCGAGTGCCCTTGTGTACCGACGTGTTGATCGAGACGATGTGGGCGGGTCCGTTGTAGGCGTCGTTTGCCGTGCACAGGGGAGCGGTCGCTTTCGCACGTTTCGCCAGCTCGCGCCTCGCGGCATTGAGGATGGGATTATCGGTCGGATGGTCTTGGGGCACGTGCGCGCCTTTCGCTCGAGGATGTCAATACACTGAATCCTACAACAATGGTAGGTTCATTGCCCGTTGTCATACAACGGTGAGCGCCGTCTTCGTGCTGGCCTTCGTGCTGGACGATTACGTCGATTGCCATAGATACGGTGGAGCTTTGGGCGCCGGCGGCTTGGCACGCTAGAATAAATTAGTTGCGCAAAGACCGCCCGTTGTGTGGGCAGTTCATGATAGGAAGTTTCCATGGCATTGCAATTTACAGAGCGCGAGTTCATTCCCGTGCTGCTTGGTGGCGACATCAACGCCTATTCGGTGGCGCGCGCCTTCTACGAGGAGTACCAGGTCAAGAGTCTGGTCTTTGGCAAGTATCAGACGGGTCCCGCGTACCGCAGCCAGATTATCGACTACACGCCCAACGTGGATATCGACACCATGCCCGTGATGCTCAAAACCGTCAACGGCATTGCCCAAGCGCATGCCGACAAGACTATTGTCCTTGTGGGCTGCGGCGACAACTATGTCGCTCTCGTGGCTCAAGCCAAGGATGCTCATGAGCTGGCGGATAACATCGTCGCTCCCTACGCGCCCTACAGCATGCTCGAGCAGTGCCAGAAGAAGGAGATCTTCTACGAGCTGTGCGAGAAGCATGGCGTGCCCTATCCACACACGTTTACCTTTACCAAGGCGATGCTCAATGCTCAGGGTGAGGCGCCTGCCGAAGTGCTCGACCAGATCGATTTTCCTTACCCGATGATTCTGAAGCCTTCTGACGGCATCATGTGGTGGCAGCATGAGTTCGAGGGCCAGAAGAAGGCCTATGAGATTGCCGACCGCGCCGAGCTGGAACAGGTCATTCGCGATTCGTATGCCAGCGGCTACACCGACGATCTGATCTTGCAGGATCGCGTGCCCGGCAACGACGAGTACATGCGCGTGCTCACCAGCTATTCCGACCGCAACGGTAAGGTCCGCATGATGTGCCTGGGCCATGTGCTGCTCGAGGAGCATCAGCCCCACGGTGTCGGCAACCATGCCTGTATCATTACCGAGCCTAACGACGAACTCATGGGCGGCGTGCGCAAGTTGCTCGAGGACCTTCACTTTGTGGGCTATTCCAACTTTGACGTTAAGTACGACGAGCGCGATGGCTCGTTTAAGTTCTTCGATTTCAACACGCGCCAGGGCCGCAGCAACTACTACGTCACCAACAGCGGCTTTAACGTTGCCAAGTATGTGGTGGACGAGTATGTGTTCAACCGCCCGTTTGAGCCGGAGTTTGTGACGGCGCAGGACGAGGCCCTGTGGATGGTCGTTCCCATGGGCGTCGTCGACAAGTACGTCAAGGATCCCGAGCTGCGCGCTAAGGTGCATCGCCTGGACAAGGAAGGCAAGGGCGCCGACCCTTCGTTTATGAAGGGCGACTTTGTCTTTAACCGCTGGCTGCGCATGTGGCACACCAAGCTGCGCCACTTTAAGCTGTTCAAGACGTATTACAAGTAGATGAGCGCGGCGCCCGTCCGGTTTGCATCGGGCGGGCGCGGGTATGATACGCGCAATTGCGCAAGCGTCACCAAGGAGGCGGCGATGGAAAAGCTGGGAGTTATCGGCGGCATGGGCGCCGAGGCCACGTCGTATTACTACGACCAGGTGGTGCGTCATACGGCTGCTGCCTGCGATCAGGAACATATCGACATGGTGGTGCTCTCCAAGTCGACCATGCCCGACCGCACGTTGGCCATTAAGACCGGCGAGCATGCCAAGCTGCTGGCGACCATGAAAGAGTGTGCCCAGGCACTCGAGTCGCTGGGCTGTGCGCACATTGCCATTCCCTGCAACACGTCGCACTACTTCTACGACCAGATCCAGTCGTTTACGAAGGTGCCGATTATCCACATGCCGCGTGAGTCGGTGCGCTATGCTCTGGCCGGTGCGGTGATGGGGGAGTGCGAGTTCGACCCCAACCTGAGTATGCCGGCCGAGCCGGTGCATAAGATCGGCATCATGGGAACCGATGGCACCGTGGGCGCGGGCGTCTACGGCCGCGAATGCGAGGCCGCGGGTGTCGAGGTTGTCTATCCCAGCGAGAAACGTCAGAACGATGTGATGTCGCTTATCTACGATGATGTGAAGGCCGGACGTGAGCCCGATATGGATAAGTTCGACCGCGTG
>JAGZWV010000081.1 GCA_018378775.1 Collinsella sp.
GCGGTCTTGAGCTCGTCATCGATGACGACCTTGCCGTCAATCTCGTGGTTGTAGAGGGTCTCGACGACCTCGGCCATGGAGACGATGCTCGCGACGGGGAAGCCGTACTTGGCCTCGATCTCCTTCTGCGCGGTGGTCACGCCGCCCTTGCCGACCTCCATGCGGTTGAGGGACACGATGAGGCCCTTGATCTCGACATCGGCAGCAGCCTTGACCTTGGGATAGGTCTCGTCGATGGACTTACCGCTGGTGGTGACGTCCTCGACCATGACCACACGGTCGCCGTCCTTGGGCTCATAACCCAGCAGGTTGCCCTTGTCGGCACCGTGGTCCTTGGCCTCCTTGCGGTCGCAGCAGTACTTGACCTCCTTGCCGTACAGCTCGTGGTAGGCAATCGCGGTCACGACGGCCAGGGGAATACCCTTATAGGCCGGCCCGAACAGCACGTCAAAGTCATCGCCAAAGTTATCGTGGATGGCCTGGGCGTAGTACTCGCCCAGCTTCTTGAGCTGATAGCCCGTCACGTAGGCGCCGGCGTTCATAAAGAACGGGGACTGACGGCCGCTCTTAAGCGTAAAACTGCCGAACTTAAGAACGTCGGACTCGACCATAAACTTGATGAACTCTTGCTTGTAAGCCTCCATGCGGGCTCCTCTCGTAATCGCGTACGTGCTTCACAGTTTAGCGCAGGCAGGACACATTGCGGGCGCGCTTTGAAGCCCCAGCGCTCTGTAAGGGCTTTGTCAGTGACGATGATTTTCCGAACAAGGGGGTTGACACGGCAAACCCCCTCGTCAAGAATACCGGCGGATTGAAACGGGTAGGAGATACCCAAAGCGCACAGCGCACGGCCTTAAGGAGGTGTGCCATGGAAGGCAGTCATAGTCGAAAAACCTGCATGTCGCCCTCGGCACGCCGCGAGGACTCCGCGCACGCATAAGCGCCACCAACCGATCGCCAAAACCACCACAAAGGTGCCTGTCCCCTTTGTGGTGGTTCGCGA
Source organism: Collinsella sp. (assembly GCA_018378775.1). GTDB lineage: Bacteria > Actinomycetota > Coriobacteriia > Coriobacteriales > Coriobacteriaceae > Collinsella. The sequence continues at coordinate 1,004 of JAGZWV010000081.1, forward strand.
GCATGACGTGAGCGACATCTAGGTTTTTTGAAGCAAATACGACACGTACGCTAACCCCCTTTAACAAGGAGGACCCTATGCTGATGCTCAAAACCGCCACGGTACTCGAAGCCATCTCCAAGCGCCGCCGCACGGCGCGCCCTGCCGCTCATACCGGCCTGTCCAAGAACACCATATTCGCCGCCACCCATAGTGCCGAGGACGCCCTCGTACTGCTTGACGCCACGGCAAACGGCCTCACCGTCGAGCAGGCAACTGAGCGCCTGAACGCCGTCGGCCCCAACACCATCGAGGCAACGACCAAAACGCTCGCCCGCCGCATCGCCGACGCGTTCATCGATCCCTTCGCCGGCATCCTCGCCGCGCTCGCGCTGGTCTCGCTCTACATCGACGTGCTCGCCGCACCCGAGCCGCAGCGCGACCCCTCCACGGTCATCGTCATCGGCATCATGCTGCTGGTATCGGGCGGCATGAAGTTTATCCAGGAAGCCCGCAGCGGCAATGCGGCCGAGGCCCTCAAGGACCTGGTCTCCAACACTTGCACCGCCCTGCGCGACGGCGAGCGCATCGAGATCCCCTTCGACGAGCTCGTCCCCGGCGATGTAATCCGTCTCTCTGCCGGCGATATGGTGCCGGCAGATGCCCGCATCATCACCGCGCGCGACCTGTTTGTGATCGAGTCCGCACTCACCGGCGAGAGCGAGGCCGTCGAGAAGACCACCGCCGTCACCGTCGTCGAGGGCGCCGACGGCTCCGCACTGCCACTCTCTGCCTGCAAGAACATCGTCTTTACCGGCACCTCCGTGCAAAACGGCGCCGCCATGGCGCTTGTCGTTGCCACCGGCTCGGACACCTACCTGGGCGGCATCGCCAAGATGCTCAACGGGCGCGGCGAAAAGAGCGCGTTTGACCGCGGCGTCTCGAGCGTCTCCATGTTGCTCGTACGCCTCATGCTCGTTATGGCGCCGGCCGTCTTTGCCATCAACGCCGCCACCAAGGGCAACGTCATCGACGCGCTGCTGTTCGCCACGAGCGTGGCCGTGGGCATCACGCCGCAGATGCTTCCCGTCATCGTGACCACGAGCCTGTCGCAGGGCGCCAAGGACCTCGCCCGTCGCCAGGTTATCGTCAAGGAGCTGCCGGCGATTCAAAATCTCGGAGCGATGGACGTCCTGTGCTGCGACAAGACCGGCACCCTCACCGAAGACCGCATCGTGCTCGAGCGCTACCTCAACACCGATGGCAACGAGGACGCGCGCGTGCTGCGCCATGCGTTTTTGAACAGCTTCTTCCAGACCGGCCTCAAAAATCTTATCGACCTGGCCGTAATCGACCGTGCCGATGTGACGCCCTCGACCGTCGCACCCGATTCCATGCTGGGCCAGAGCCTGCGCGACCGCTACACCAAGGTCGACGAGGTTCCCTTCGATTTCTCGCGCCGTCGCCTGAGCGTAGTTGTCGCCGACGCCCAAGGCAAAACCCAGATGGTTACCAAGGGCGCTGCCGAGGAAATGCTCGAGATCTGCTCCTTTGTCGAGATCGATGGCATCGCTCAGCCGCTCACCGACGAGAAGCTCGCCCAGATTCGCAAGCAGATCGCCGGACTTAACGCCGAGGGCCTACGCGTAATTGCCGTGGCGCAGAAGACCAATCCGCGCTGCGTGGGCGAGTTTGGCATCGCCGACGAGTGCGACATGGTGCTGATGGGCTTTTTGGCCTTCCTCGATCCGCCCAAAGCAAGTGCCGCGGGCGCCGTCGCCACCCTCGAGGCCAAGGGCGTGGCGGTCAAGGTCCTAACCGGCGACAACGACCGCGTCGCCGCCACCGTCTGCGAGCAGATTGGTATCGATGCGAGCAACGTCTTGCTCGGCTCCGAGATCGATGCGCTCGATGACGCCGAACTTGCCAAGCGCGCCGAGAAAACCCACCTCTTCGCCAAGCTCTCGCCGCTGCAGAAGGCGCGCCTGGTACGTGTCATGCGCGAGATGCTCGGCCACACCGTGGGCTTTATGGGCGACGGCATCAACGACGCCGCCGCCATGCGTGCGAGCGATTGCGGCATCTCGGTCGATTCGGCCGTCGACATTGCCAAGGAATCCGCCGATATCATCTTGCTTCAGAAGAACCTGGGCGTGCTCGAGCGCGGCATCATCGAAGGCCGCCGCACCTACGGCAACCTGCTCAAGTACCTCAAGACCACGGTGAGCTCCAACTTTGGCAATGTGCTGTCCGTGACCGTCGCGAGCCTGTTCTTGCCGTTTTTGCCCATGAGCGCCCTGCAGCTGGTACTGCTGTCGCTGGTCTACGAGATCGTGTGCATCGCGCTGCCGTGGGACACCGTCGATGACGCCTGGACTGCCCGCCCGCGTGCCTGGGACGCCGCGTCCATCAAGGGCTTTATGCTCGAGCTGGGCCCCGTGAGCTCGCTGTTTGACATCGTGACCTTCGCCGCGCTCTTCTTTGTCGTATGCCCCGCCGCCGTGGACGCAAGCTGGTCCGAGCTTGCCGCCGCGGGCGACGTCGCGGGTATGGCGACCTTTGCTGCGCTCTTCCAGAGCGGCTGGTTTGTCGAGTCCATGTGGTCGCAGACACTCGTGGTCCACATGCTGCGCTCCCCGCATCTGCCGAGCCCGCGCGACCACGCCGCGCCCGCACTGTGCGTTCTTACCGTGCTGGGCCTGGCGCTCGTCACATGGCTGCCGGCAAGCCCCATCGCCGATGCGCTCGGCCTCATGGCACTGCCCGCGAGCTTTTTCGCGCTGCTCGTCGGCATCGTCACCGCCTACATCGCGCTCACTCAGCTGGCAAAGCGCCGCTACATTGCACGCCACGGCGAGCTGCTGTAGCAAGCAGACGGAAAACACCCTGCCAGTTGCCGTTGCCACTACCACGGCTGCCAACGCCTCTGCCTCTGCCGTTGCCTCTGCCGCTGCCGCAATCTATCCCCTCAGCAATTGCGGTGAAATAGTTCCTGTTTAAAGCCGCGTGACTTTAAAGGGGGTGCGGACAGAAAGTTGGACCGTGAAGCGGTCCGGACTGGAGGTTCGCATGTACAGCAG
>JAGZWV010000082.1 GCA_018378775.1 Collinsella sp.
TCTGGCACTTCAACAACATTGTCGCAGCCCCGACCCGCGGTCACGAGCGGGGGCTCCTGTCGTTTCCGTGCCCCTGGATTGGGTCATAGTGTCTGACTTATGCTCAACCTGCGGGGTTTCCAAGGTAGTCCTTGGGGACGTTCTTAAATGACTAGTCAAACAAGAACGTCCCCAACGACTAGTCGTTTAAGAACGTCCCCAACAACTACCTTCCTCTGGTGTAAAAGGTGCGCCATGTTCGGCGCTGGATTGTTATTCGTTTGTAAAGGCCGTGCTGCGCTTGCGGTAAGGGTTTATCAAATGCCCGTAAGAAACCGCAGTTGGCGCGGGTGCTGCCCGGTCGGGGTCGTATCTTTCCAAACAGCAAAGCGGGCAGGGTGCCCGCGATTCGCATGTACGAAAGGAAGATCATGCTCGATCAGGCTTATTCTCGTCGTCAGTTCCTCGGCCTTGCTGGTGGTCTTGCCAGCATCGTCGGTCTCGGTCTCGTTGGCTGCGGCGGCGCAGGCGCATCCGACGCTGCCGACAAGGGTAGCGCCGCTGCTGCCGAGTCCGTCTCCGGCGAGGTGACCTACGACGGTGCCTCCTCGTTCCAGGCTCTCGTCGAGGCCGCTGCCGAGAAGTTCATGGATGCCAACCCCGACGTCTCCGTCTCCGGCTCAGGCAACGGTTCGGGCAAAGGTCTGACCGCTGTTGCCGCCGGCACCGTCACCATCGGTAACTCCGACGTCTTCGCCGAGACCAAGCTCGAGGCCGACCAGGTCAAGAACCTCGTCGACCACGAGGTCGCCGTCGTGGGCATGGGTCCCGTCGTCTCTAAGAACGTGAAGGTCGACGACCTGTCCCTCGAGCAGCTCAAGGGCATCTTCTCCGGCCAGATCACCAACTGGAAGGAGGTCGGCGGCGACGACGCCAAGATCGTCGTTCTCAACCGCAAGGCCGGTTCCGGTACCCGCGCCACCTTCGAGGCTGCCGTCTTTGGCGACGAGGCAGTCGACTTTAAGGGCGACGCCGAGCTCGACAAGTCCGGCGACGTCCAGACTCAGATGGGCAGCACCGATAACGCCATCTCCTACCTCGACTTCTCGCACTTCGATGACTCCAAGTTCAACGCCATCAAGGTCGAGGGCGTCGAGCCCAAGAGCGCAAACGTCACCGACGACTCCTTCAAGATCTGGGCTACCGAGCACATGTACTGCTCCAAGGACGCCGACGAGGCCACCACGGCCTTCCTGGAGTTCATGCTTTCCGACGACGTCCAGGGCAAGCTCGTCGAGGAGCAGGGCTTTATCCCCGTCTCTGCCATGAAGGTCGTCAAGGACGCCAGCGGCAAGGTCTCTGCTAAATAAGTAATCGCCCCCGGAAAGGTTTGCAATGGCAAAACAGCTGCCAAAGCGCGACCTTGAGAACGTGGGTCTAGGCGTCACGGGCGCGTGCGTAGCGCTCGTGACGCTTGTCGTTGCCGCGCTTATCTTCATGGTCGCCCAAAAGGGCCTCTCGGCTTTTGTCAAGGACGGCGTCTCGGTCGTCGAGTTCTTCACCGGCACCAAGTGGGACCTGGCCAACACAGCCGAAAACGGCCTGCCCTATACCGGCGCCCTGCCCCTGATCGTCACCTCGTTTGCGGTCATGGTGCTCTCCACGCTCATCGCACTGCCTATCGCCATCGGCTCTGTCATCTTTGCGGTCGAGATCCAGCCTAAGTTTGGTTCCAAGGTCTTTCAGCCGCTTATTGAGCTTTTGACCGGCATTCCCTCGGTCGTCTTTGGACTGATTGGCTTTCACGTGGTCGTCGGACTTATGAAGTCCGTTTTCCACGTGAGCACGGGTCTGGGCATCCTGCCCGGCGCCATCGTGCTGGCTGTCATGATCCTGCCGACGATGACCACCCTTTCGGTCGATGGCCTGCGCGCCGTGCCCGACGGCTACCGTCAGGGCTCGCTCGCGCTGGGCTACACCCGCTGGCAGACCATCTGGCACGTGGTGCTCAAGTCCGCCATGCCGTCGCTCATGACTGCGGTCATCCTTGGCATGACCCGCGCCTTTGGCGAGACACTCGCCGTGCGCATGGTCATCGGCGGCATCGAGGCCATGCCGACGTCGCTGCTGTCGCCGGCCTCGACCATCACCACCACGCTCACCACGTCTATGGCAGTCTATGCCGAGGGCTCGGCCCAGGACGATGTTCTGTGGGCGCTCGGTCTGCTGCTGATGGGTATGAGCCTCATCTTCATCCTGATCATCCACCTTATCGGCCGCAAGGGGGCGAAGGCTCGTGGCTAGCACGCGCATCCATATCGACGAGGCGAGACTCGGGCGCGTCCAAAAGCAGGATCGCATCGCCACGGGCGTGCTGACGGCAATCATCGCCATCGTCATGCTCATCGTCGTCTCCATGGTGGCCTATATCCTGTTCGAGGGCATCTCGACGCTGTTCCAGCCGGGTTTTCTCACGCAGCCGTCGCGCGCCAACGGAACTCAGGGCGGCGTACTCTACCAGCTGTTCGACTCGTTCTATCTGCTGCTGATCACCCTGATCATCTCGGTGCCCATCAGCCTGGGTGGCGCGGTCTTTTTGGTTGAGTACGCGCCGGACGGTCCCATCCGCGACATCGCTTCCACCGCCATCGAGACGCTGTCCTCGCTGCCTTCCATCGTTGTCGGCATGTTCGGTTTCCTGGTGTTCTCGGTGCAGCTGGGCTGGAAGTACTCCATCATCTCCGGCGCCGTCGCGCTCACCATGTTCAACATTCCCATCCTGGTGCGCGTGATCCAGCAGGCGCTCGAGGACGTGTCGCAGGCCCAGCGCGATGCGTGCCTGGCCATGGGCCTTACCCGCTGGGAGGCCACGCTGCACATCCTGATCCCCGAGGCCATGCCTGCCATCGTGACCGGCATCGTGCTTTCGGCCGGCCGCGTGTTTGGCGAGGCCGCGGCACTGCTCTTTACCTCGGGCATGAGCTCGCCGGTGCGTTTGAACTTCTTGAGCTTTAACCTGTCGAGCCCCACCTGCGCCTGGAACGTGTTCCGCCCCGGTGAGTCGCTCGCCGTGCACATCTATAAGATTTACGGCGAGGGCAGCCCCGAGGCCCAGCAGATCGTTTGGGGCACCGCTGCACTGCTGATGATCTGCGTGCTGCTGTTTAACATAGTTGCCCGTATCGTGGGCAAGCAACTGGCAAGGAAGATGACGGCCGAATGAGCGAGATGAATGCAACGCCCGCAACCGAGGCGGCCACGTCCGAGATCCAGGACTTTCTGTCGAGTGTGGGGGAGAGCGAAAAACGCGTGCGCGTGAGCGGCAGGGCCGTGAGCGACGAGGTCGTGCTCTCCACCAAGGACGTCAACGTGTACTATGGCGACCACCATGCCCTGCACGACACGTCGCTCGACTTTCACAAGGGCGAGATCACGGCGCTCATCGGGCCTTCGGGCTGCGGTAAGTCGACCTTCTTGCGTAGCCTCAACCTTATGAATCGCGAGATTCGCGGCTGCCGCGTGGAGGGCGAGATCAACTATCGCGGGCGCAACGTGAACACCAAGACCGAGAACACCTACGAGTTGCGTCGCTCCATTGGCATGGTGTTCCAGCAGCCCAACCCGTTTCGCAAGTCCATTCGCGACAACATCACGTTTGCGCCTAGGCGCCACGGCATCACCGACCGCGACGAACTCGACCGCATGGTCGAGGAGAGCCTGCGCGGCGCGGCGCTGTGGGACGAGGTCAAGGACAAGCTCGACAAGAGCGCCTATGCGCTTTCGGGCGGTCAGCAGCAGCGCCTGTGCATCGCGCGCACGCTGGCGCTCAACCCCGACGTGATCTTGTTCGACGAGCCCTGCTCGGCGCTCGACCCCATCTCGACGCTGGCGATCGAGGACCTGATGTCATCGATCGTTGCCGACCGCGCCATCGTCATCGTGACGCACAACATGGAGCAGGCGTCGCGTGTGTCCAACCGCACGGCGTTCTTCTACATGGGCGATATGGTCGAGTACGACGAGACTGACGAGATTTTCCAACGGCCCAAGGATAAGCGGCTGAATGAT
>JAGZWV010000224.1 GCA_018378775.1 Collinsella sp.
CGAAGATCTTGTTCATCGCATCGCGGTCGAGCACGTTGGCCTCGTAGAAGGTGAGGTTCTTGGCGGCCTCGTCGCCCACGATGGTCTTGACGCGGTCGACGGCGATGGCGCTGGAGTTGGAGAGATCATCGACGATGACGACCTGGTAGCCACCCTCGAGCAGCTGAACGACGGTGTGCGAGCCGATAAAGCCGGCGCCACCGGTAACGAGGACGCAGGTGTCTTTGGGGTCGAGTGCTTTGGACATGTAGTCTCCTATCGAATCAGGAACACTTCTTCAGGGGAGTATAGCGCAGGCAGGGATGCCCAAATCGTGCGCTGTGGGAAAAGCAGAGGATTGTGCTAACGTACTCATCAGAAGAGCTTGCGTACGCATAACCTGATCTTTGGCATTTGCTTACGAGCCGCTGACCTTGTAGTTTCCTGCCGTTCGTGGAAATCGTTGGGACGCGCCATATGTACGCTAATATGTATGAGTTGAGCGACATATAAATAAACATGTAACGGAGTACATATGTCACCAAACAGCGATTCCATCCTTTCCCAGGAGCTCTCGCGCCGCGCTGCCCTCAAGGCCCTGTTCGGCGCCGCTTCTGCGGCAGTTCTTTTTGGCCTGCCCGCTCGCGCCCATGCGGCGGAGGCTTCCAAAGAAACAACCGATAAACTGAATGCCGCCCAGGCCCAGCTCGACGAGGTTCAGGCCCAGCTCGACAGCATCGCAAATGAGTATGCGGCGCTGGCCAACAAGAATGCCCAGACCCTCAACGACATCGAGAATGTCCAGGGCAAGATTGACACGATTCAGGCTGAGCTCGACGCACAGAAGACCGAGCTCGAAGCACAAAAGGCCGACCTGGAGAAACTCAAGGACCAGCAGACGGCTCAGATGCAGGATATGCAGGCCAAGCAGCAAGAAGTCCAGACCGTGCTGAACGGTCTTTCCGACGACGTCAAGGAGCTCATGGCTCAGCGCGATTCCGAGATCCTCGCTGCCGCCCAGGCCGAGGAGGC
>JAGZWV010000010.1 GCA_018378775.1 Collinsella sp.
TCGAGGCCGGACTTCCGCTCGATTGGGACAGGCAAGCCTTCGAGGCCGAGCGCAAAATGGATTCTAAAAAACACCTTGCCAAATAGGAGCGTCAGGACGGAGGAAGCCCCGCAGCGCGCAGCGCTGCGGGGCTTCCGACATGTCCGAGGACGTTCTGAAAAGTAACAACAGGTCGGGCCCGGACGAAAACAACCGACTACAGGTCGATGTGCGATTCCTTGATCGGGAACGGCTCGGCGAAGTGACAGGCGCAGCAGTGACCCGGGGCAACTTCCTTAAACTCGGGAAGTTTCTCGGAGCAGATGCCCTGAGCGATCGGGCAGCGCGTGTGGAAACGGCAGCCGGTCGGCGGATCCAGCGGCGACGGCGGATCGCCAGCGAGGATGATACGCTTGCGGGTCTTCTGGATATCCGGATCGGGCACCGGCACAGCAGACAGCAGTGACTGCGTGTACGGGTGGTGCGGCTCACTATAGAGCGTCTTCCAGTCCGAAACCTCGACCATCTTGCCCAGGTACATAACGGCAACGCGATCGGAGATGTGCTGCACGACGGAGAGGTCGTGAGCAATGAAGAGATAAGCAGTACCGAACTTGTCCTGGAGCTCCTTAAGAAGGTTCAGGACCTGGGCCTGAATGGATACGTCAAGTGCAGAGACAGGCTCGTCGCAGATGATCAGCTTGGGCTTCAGAGCGAACGCGCGGGCAATGCCGACACGCTGACGCTGACCGCCGGAGAACTCGTGCGGATAGCGGTTGATGTGCTCGGGGTTCAGACCGACGACGTCCAGCAGCTCGCGGACACGCTCAATACGCTCCTCCTTGGTGCCCACGCCGTGAATGGTCATGGGCTCGGAGACGATCTCGCCGATGGTCATACGAGGGTTGAGCGAAGCATAGGGATCCTGGAAGATAAACTGCATCTCGCGACGCATGTCCTTGATCTCATGTTTGCTCATCTCGGCAACATCTTTGCCCTGGAAGAACACCTTACCGGCGGTCGGCTTGGTCAAGCGCATGATGGTGCGACCCGTCGTGGACTTACCGCAACCAGACTCACCAACCAGACCAAAGGTCTCGCCAGGATAAATCTCAAAAGAGATGTCATTTACAGCAGAGACGACACGCTTGGAAAAACGCTTGGCGAACATGCCGGACTCAGCGGGGAACTCCTTAGAGAGGTGCTCGACCTTCAGCAACGGAGTACGCTCGTTGGTATCTGCCATTACGCCTCGCCTCCCTTCTTGGAATCCTTGCGCGTACGGGACGTCTCAGGAGCGTTCTTGAGAAACTCGGGGTCACCGGAGTAGTGGCATGCAGAGTAATGACCAGACTCGGTGACAACGCGCTCGGGGCGCTGCTTGCGGCACTTATCGGTCGCATAGGGACAACGAGGCGAGAACACGCAGCCCTCGGGCAGGTTCATGAGCGAAGGCGGGTTGCCGTGAATCGGCGTAAGCGGCTTCTTCTCTTCGATGGCCTGCTCCGGGATGGAGCGGATAAGGCCCCAGGTGTAGGGGTGGCGGCTCTCGTAGAAGATTTCCTCAGCAGTACCGAACTCGACGGGACGGCCGGCGTACATAACCATGATCTTGTCGGCCATGTCGGCGACGACGCCCAGGTCATGGGTAATCATGATGATGGCGTTGCCGTTCTTCTCCTGCATTTCCTGCATAAGCTCAATAATCTGAGCCTGGATGGTAACGTCCAGAGCCGTCGTGGGCTCGTCGGCAATCAGAATATCGGGATCGCAGGCAAGAGCCATGGCAATCATGACGCGCTGACGCATACCGCCAGAGAACTGGTGCGGATACTCGTTGACGCGCTTCTCGGGCTCGGGAATACCAACGAGGTCCAAAAGCTCGGTGGCACGCTTGAGTGCCTCCTGCTTGGAGTAGCCACGGTGCAGACGAAGGCCCTCACCCACCTGCTTGCCGATCTTATAGACCGGGTTCAAGGAGGTCATAGGGTCTTGAAAGATCATCGCGATATCGTTGCCGCGAATGTGCTGCATCTCTTCCTCGGTCATCTCGAGGATAGAACGACCGCGATAGCGAACGTCGCCGCCCTCGATCTTCCCCGGAGGCATCGAGATAAGGCCCATGATGGTCATGGCGGTCACGGACTTACCGGAGCCGGACTCACCGACGACGCCAAGGGTCTCGCCGCGATCGAGCGTGTAGGAGACACCGTCGACAGCGCGAACGACGCCATCCTCGGTGTGGAAATACATCTTAAGGTCATCGACCTCGAGCAGATGCTGGCCCTCAGGAACCGGCTGGTCCTTCAGGTCCACATAGTTCTTGTTCTTCTTCATCCTTATGCGTCCTTCATCTTGACGTCGAGGGCGTCGCGCAGACCATCACCCAACAGGGTGAAGGCGAGCACCGTCGAGAGAATTGCCAGACCGGGCATGATCATCATCCAGGGAGCGGTCAGAAGATACTGCTGACCGTCCTGAATCATGGAGCCCCACGAAGGCGTAGGCGGAATAACGCCCATGCCGAGGAAGGACAGAGCGGACTCGGTCAGAATGGCGCCACCAATGTTCATGGTCGCGTAGACCACGATGGAGGCGACGGAGTTCGGGAAGATGTGACGCACGACGATACGAGCATCAGATGCACCCATCGCGCGCGCAGCATCAACATAGTCGTTTTCCTTGACCGTCAAGATTGCAGAGCGGAAGACGCGCGCAATCGAAGGCCAGCCGAGAATACCGATGGCGATAAAGACGTTCTGAAGGCCACGGCCGATAACGGCGATCATGGCGACAACGAACAGCACGTACGGGAACGCCAGGAAGATGTCCGCACAGCGCATGATGATCGTATCCCAGATGCCGCCGTAGAAACCCGCCAGAGCACCCATGACCAGACCGATCAGCGTGGAGATCGCGGTGGCCATAATGCCGACGGACAGCGAAACGCGCGCACCGTAGATAACGCGGACGAGAATGTCACGACCAAGGGCGTCGGTGCCAAACGGGTGCTCTGCACACGGAGCCAGCAGCGACGTCTCGGCCATAGTGGTCGAGTCGGAAGCCGTCGGCGAACCGAGCCAGGGCTTAGCCCACAGATCTGCGGTCAGTGCAACCACAACGACGATGATGATCCAGCAGACACCGATAACGGCGAGCTTGTTCTTACGAAGACGCTTAAAAGCGTCGCCCCACAGCGTGCGGGACTTGGCGGGAGCAGATGCGGCCTTGGTGGCGGTAGCCTGCTCCTGAGACTGAGAATCAGTTTCCTGCATGAGACGTACCTCCCTTAGGCCTTATCCGACGGACCGCCAAGGCGGATGCGTGGGTCGAGGAATGCATAGCTAATGTCGACGAGCAGGTTGATCACCATAACGACGACGACGATGAGCGTAACGCCGCCCATAACGATGGGCCAGTCACGCATGCTAATGGCGCGATAGACCTCATAGCCGATACCGGGCCAGTTAAAGACCGTCTCGGTCAGGATGGCGCCCGAAAGCATGCCACCAAAGTCGACACCAATATAGGTAACGACGGGGATGAGTGCATTCTTAAGCGCATGCTTGACGATGATCGCGCGATTGGAGAGACCCTTCGCCTTTGCCGTACGGATGTAATCCTGGTTCATGACGTCAAGCAGCTGCGAGCGCATAATGCGGGCAGCATAAGCGGTCGAAACCGAAGCCAGCGTAATGGTCGGAAGCACATAGTGCATCCAATCCTGATACTGAGAGCTGGAACCGCCGGCACCCGAGATCGGCATGGAGATTGCACCGCCCGTGGCGTCCTTGAGGATGACGCCAAAGAACAGCTGCAGCAACATACCGAGCCAGAAGGCCGGGACCGCAACGAGGATCGACGTGGTGAGCGTTACCAAAATATCCCAGAAGGAATAACGCTTTACCGCCGAAATGATACCCGCACCGATACCCATAATTGCCTCGAGCACGATGGCGCACGCGGCAAGTTTGACCGTATACGGATACTTCTGGGCAAAGATATCCGTAACCGGCAGCTTGCGCTGATACGAATTGCCCAGATCGCCATGAAGCAGGCCGTTCATGTAATACAAGTAACGGTCCACGAGCGACGTTTGAACGGGGTCGCCGTTCTCGTCAAGGATCGCGTTGCCGTCCTCGTCCGTCTGGACCAGGTGATAGCGAACGCGAAGCTGAAGCTCCACCTCGGGGGACAGAGCCTTGTCTCCACCGATCAGCTTGATCGGATCTCCCGGCACGATATTCTGGAGGGCGAACAGAATCAGCGTAACGCCCAAAAACACCGGGATGAACTGAAGCACACGTTTAACGATGTACTTACCCATACCACTCCCCTATCTAGGGATTAACCTAAATGGGATGCCGATCGCCAGACCGGCATCCCAAAATTACCATCAGCCAGTTTACCCCAGGTTAGGGAGAACTGTATGTTTCCCATGAGGTCTACGTAAATACTTGACCCTCACGGAAGCTGCAAACTCTTAGGCGAGCTCAGCGGTACCCAGATCGGCGTGCTTCTGCGGATCGACATAGAGGTGCTTGATGCGATCGGAGCCGGCGATGGTGTGCGTGTAGAACATAATCGGGATGACCGGGCAGTCGGCAGCGACCATTGCATCGGCCTCCTGCATCTTAGCGACGCGCTCCTCGTCGTCAACAATAGTACGAGCCTCGTCGACCTTGGCGTCGAACTCGGGGTTGTTGTAACCGGAGCGGTTGTCGCCACCGAGGGAGTCGGAGTGGAACAGCGGATACAGGAAGTTGTCCATGATCGGGTAGTCGGCAATCCAACCCAGACGACCGAACTGATAGTTAAAGTTCTGATACTGCTCGAGCAGGGCAGACCACTCAGGGGTATCGGAGACAGCGGTAACGCCAACCTTGGCGAGGTCGCCGATGATGGACTCCATGATCTCCTTGTGACCGCCGTCCTGGTTGTAGGACAGGGTCACGCTAATGCCACGATCCCCGTTAGCGCCAGCGGGAGCAACCTTGTCGAGGTACTCGTTAGCCTTGTCGACATCGTAGGCGCAGAACTCCCATGCGCCCTCCTTGTAGCCATCGATGCCCGGAGGAACAATGCCGTCGGCAGGAGTACGGGTACCCTTGAAGATGGTCTTGCAGATGGCCTCACGGTTAATGGCCAGGGAGATGCCCCTACGCAGGTCGGCGTTGTTGAACGGCTCGGCCGTGGTGTTGCAGGTCAGATAGTACGTGGAAGGCTCGGCGCCGAGCAGCATGCGCTCGCCGTCACCCATGGTGTAGCCGTCCTTGGACACGCCGCGATCCTTCTTGGCGGCATCGATCTGAGCGACGGGAACGTCGCAGACATCGAGGTTACCGGCCTGGAACTCCTTATAAGCGGTCTCCATGTCCTTGATGACCTGGAAGTGGATGCCATCGATCTTGGCCTTGTCGCCATAGTAATCGTCGAACTTCTTGACGTTGATCTCCTGGCCATCCTCCCACTTGCCGTCCATCATGAACGGGCCGTTACCGACCGGGGCAAGATAGAAGCTCTTGACATCGGACTCGGCGCACTCGGGAACCGGGGCCAGAGCCGGATGAGAGGCGACGAAGGGGAAGTCGGCGTAAGCGGAAGACAGCTTGACGACGAGGGTCTCATCGTCGGGGCACGTAACACCGCTGAGCTCGGTAGCGTTACCGGCAAGCAGGTCGTCATAGCCCTCGACCATGGAAAGGTGATAGGAGACCTCGGAAGGGCCGTACTCGGTAGCGATGGCCGACTTGGTGTTGACCAGACGCTCCCAACCGAGCTTGAAGGACTTGGAGGTAACGTCGTCACCGTTGTGGAACTTGGCCTTCTTGATCTTGAAGGTAAACTCGGTGGCGTCGTCGTTGGACTCAAAGGACTCGCAAGCCAGCGGAACGATCTCGCCCTTCTCGGCGTCGTAAGAGGTCAGAGCGTCAAAGAGCTGGTACTCGACCTGAGTGCCCTGGTCCTCCTGGACATTGTAGGGGTCGATGCAGACCGGGTTGTTGATGTAGAAGTTCAGCGTCGAACCGGACTCAGAACCGGAAGCGTCGCCACCCTTCTTGCCACATGCGGCAAGAAAAGCCATGGAGCTCGCAGCAAGGGTGCCGCCAACAAAGGCGCGACGACCCATAACGGGCTGGTGGAACATAGAATCAGCCATGCCATCCTCCTTATGAGATAGGACAAAGAAATGTTCAGTCGGACACATGTCGAAACAATCCGATCCGAACCATCAAAACGCCGCCCGCTGCTATGGCTGGTTATGCACAACGGACCAACGTTTTGCAATACAGTAGCGCATTTTATACACAATTTGGGGCTAATTCCGGTTAACGGTCGAGAATTTCTTTAGTTGGGCGAAGTATGTGGGGATATTTTGACTCTGTTACAAATATGTAAACAAAAAGGGTCCCGCACTTACGGGACCCTTTTTGAATATTTATGCGGCTCGTGCTTAGTAGCCGACGATGCCCTGCGGGAAGAAGAACATGCACAGCACGACGCACACGGCAAACACGACAGCCATGATGACGGTCAGTCGGTCGAGGTTCTGCTCCATGACGCCCGTGGCAGAGCTGGAGTTATACAGCGAGCTAGCGATCATATCCGAAACGCCGGTGCCCTTACCGGAATGCATCAGGACGAGAATCGTCAGCGCCACGGCAGAGACAGCCCAAACGACAAACAGAAGAATCTGGAACGGACCCATAGATAAGCTCCTTAATAGAACAGTTTAAACTCCAGTACTGTACCACAATCCCCCGCTCTCCCCTACCTGCCACTCAAGGACGAGGTGGAAATGGCAGAAATACCAAAAAGGGGGTTGTCCGGTTGTGGACAACCCCCTTACTAGAAAACGGTATTTGTTTTCTATTAGGCCTCGGTGGCGAGCACGCGGCCCGTCATCTCGGCGGAAGGCTCAATACCAGCCATGGTGAGCATGGTCGGAGCGATATCGGAAAGACGGCCGTCCTCGATACCGGTGAGCTTGGCCTTCTCATCAACGATGATGAACGGCACACGGTTGGTGGTGTGAGCCGTGAACGGATGCTTGGAACCGTCGGAAGCAACGTCAAACATGTGGTCGGCGTTGCCGTGGTCGGCGGTGATCAGCGCAAAGCCGCCCTTGGCGAGAATCGCCGGGACAACCTTGGACAGGGCATCGTCAACAGCCTCGACGGCCTTAACGGCGGCGTCGAAGACACCGGTGTGACCAACCATGTCGCAGTTCGCGAAGTTCACGATGTAGAAATCAGCGCGATCCTCGTTGATGGCGGCGACAAGCTTCTCGGTAACCTCGGGAGCGCTCATCTCGGGCTGCAGATCATAGGTAGCGACCTTGGGGGAAGCGACGAGCACGCGCTCCTCGCCTTCCTTGGGCTCCTCGATGCCGCCGTTGAGGAAGAACGTCACGTGGGCGTACTTCTCGGTCTCGGCGGTGTGCAGCTGCTTCAGGCCATTGGCGGCGATAACGTCGGCCAGAACGTTCTCGGGGAACGTCTTGGGGAAGGCGACCTCGACGTCAAACGTCGGATCGTACTCGGTCATCGTCACAAAGTGCGAAAGCTTGATCTGCTCGCGCTCAAAGCCGTCGAACTCCTTGTCCGTGAACACGCGGGTCATCTGACGAGCGCGGTCGGGACGGAAGTTGAAGAAGATAGCCGCGTCGCCCTCGTGGATGCCCTCGTTGTGGGCAGCGAAGGGCTCGACGAACTCGTCGCCGCGCTGATCCTTCTCGTAGTAGGCCTTGATACCGGCAACGGGGTCGACATCGGCATCGGACGCGTTGACCATGACGTCGTAGGCGCGCTGGATGCGCTCCCAACGATTATCGCGGTCCATGGCCCAATAACGGCCCGAGACGGTGGCAACGCGAGCGTCGCAACCGGTCTCCTCGGAGATCTTAGCCAGGAAGGCGCAGAACTCACTCATGTAGCCAGCGCCGGACTGCGGGTCAACGTCGCGGCCATCCATGAAGGCGTGGACGCGAACGGTCTTGACACCGTGCTCGGCAGCCATCTTGACCAGAGCCTCGACGTGGTTCATGTGAGAATGAACACCGCCAGGGCTCATAAGGCCCATGAGGTGAAGAGTCTTGCCGTCAGCCTTGACGTCGTCCATAGCCTTGACGAAGACCTCGTTCTTGGCGATGGAGCCGTCCTTGATGGCGTTGTTGATGCGCGAAAGCTCCTGGAACACGATGCGGCCGGCACCGATGTTGAGGTGACCCACCTCGGAGTTGCCCATCTGGCCATCGGGAAGACCCACGTCCTCGCCCGAAGCGCCGAGCGTGGTGTGGGGATACTTCTCGTACAGGCTATCAAGGAAGGGCGTCTTGGCAGCGGCGACGGCGTTCTCGCCATCGGACGGAGCCAGGCCGCAGCCGTCCATGATGATCAGGAGTGCAGGAAGATGACGTTGTGCCATATGTCCTACTCGCCTGCCTTGACGACCATAGAGGCGAAGTCGGCAGCCTTGAGCGAAGCGCCGCCCACGAGGGCGCCGTCAACGTCGGGCTTGGCGACGAGCTCGGCGATGTTACCGGGCTTGGCAGAGCCACCATAGAGAACGCGAATGCCGTTAGCGAGCTCCTCGCCGAACATCTCCTTGAGGGTCTCACGGATAGCGCCGCAGACCTCCTGAGCGTCCTCGGCGGTAGCGGTCTTGCCGGTGCCGATGGCCCAGATGGGCTCGTAGGCCACGACGACCTGCTTGGGGCAGGTGATCTCAAGACCAGCAAGGCCAGCCTTGACCTGGTTCACGACGTGCTCGACATAGGTGCCAGCCTCGCGGACCTCAAGGGACTCGCCGCAGCAGAAGACGGGAACAAGACCTGCGGCAACGAGGGCCTTGGCCTTCATGTTCTGATCCTCGTCGGTCTCGTGGAAGTAGTCGCGACGCTCAGAGTGACCGATGATGCAGTAGGTGCAGCCAGCGGACTTGAGCATGTCGCAAGAGGACTCACCGGTGAAGGCACCCTTGGCCTCCCAGTACACGTTCTGTGCACCGAGGGCGATGGGGGCAGCCTGAATGCGGTCATGAACCGTGGTGATGTCGATGGTCGGAGGGCAGACGAGCACCTCGACGCCAGCCGGAACCTCGGGCAGAGCCTGAGCCAGCTCGTCGGCGAGCTTGGCGGCCTCGGCGACGTCGTTGTTCATCTTCCAGTTACCAGCGATAAGAAGGGTGCGATTAGGCATCGAGAAGCGCCTCCACTCCGGGCAGGGCCTTACCCTCGACGAGCTCCATGGAAGCGCCACCACCGGTGGAGATCCAGCTCATCTTGTCGGCCAGGTTGAACTTGTTGACAGCTGCGACGGAGTCGCCACCGCCGATAATCGAGGTGCAATCGGCCTCGGCGACAGCCTCGGCGATAGCCTGGGTGCCGTGAGCGAAGTTGTCGAACTCGAAGACGCCCATGGGGCCATTCCAGAACACGGTCTTGGCGCCCTTGACAGCCTCGGCGTAGAGCTCCTCGGTCTTAGGACCGATGTCCATGCCCTCACGATCGTCGGGGATAGCGTCGGAAGCGACAACCTCGGGGACAGCGTCCTCGCCAAAGTGATCGGCAACGCGGTTGTCGATGGGGAGCAGGATCTTGACGCCCTTCTCCTCGGCCTTCTTAAGCATCTCGCCGGCGCGCTCGACCCAGTCCTCTTCCTTGAGGGACTGACCGACGGACAGGCCCTGAGCCAGGAAGAAGGTGTAGGCCATGCCGCCACCGATGATCAGGGTGTCAGCGGAGTCGATGAGGTGATCGAGAACGCCGATCTTGGAGGAAACCTTGGAACCGCCGACGATGGCGACGAAGGGGCGCTCGGGCTCGGCGAAGATGCCGGTCAGCGTGTCGACCTCCTTCTCGAGCAGGAAGCCAGCGACGGCAGGCAGGTAAGCGGCGGGGCCCACGACGGAACCCTGGGCGCGGTGAGCGGTGCCGAAGGCATCGAGAACGAAGACGTCACCATAGGAAGCGAGCTTCTTGGCGATCTCGGGATCGTTCTTCTTCTCACGCTTATCGAAGCGGACGTTCTCGAGAACGAGAACCTTGCCCGGCTCGACGGCGGCGACAGCCTCGGCAGCCTTCTCGCCGTAGGTGTCGGCGACAAAGGCAACGTCGAGACCAGAGAGCTCGGCGAGCTTCTTGGCGACAGGCTCAAGGGAGAGCTCAGGCTGGAAGCCAGTGCCCTCGGGACGGCCGAGGTGGCTCATGAGGATGACGCGAGCGTTGTGCTCAACGAGATAGTTGATGGTGGGCAGGGCAGCCTTGATACGGGTGGTGTCGCCAACGACGCCATCCTTGATAGGCACGTTGAAGTCAACGCGGACGAGAACGCGCTTGCCGTCGACATCGATGTCGCGGACGGTCTTCTTGGTAAAGGCCATGTTTGCTTCTACCTTTCGTACGTGTCTGCCTCCCATTACGGCAGACGATTTCCTATAAAAAGGGCGCGACCCTAGGGTGTAAGCCCTATAAGGCCGCGCCCTTCTTTAGACGCTCAACGAGCTATTCGCTAAAAGCTAAATTAAGCAACGAACTTCTCGAAGTACTTGATGGTGCGGACCATCTGAGAGGTGTAAGAGTTCTCGTTGTCGTACCAAGAGGTGACCTGAACGAGGGTCTGGCCGTTGCCGAGGTCAGAGCACATGGTCTGAGTGGCGTCGAAGATGGAGCCATGGGTCTCGCCGATGATGTCGGTGGAGACGATGTCGTCCTCGTTGTAACCGAAGGTCTCGGAGATGGTGGCAGCGTAGGCCTTCATAGCGGCGTTAACCTCGTCGACGGTGACCTTCTTGTCAACGACAGCGTAGAGGTTGGTGATGGAGCCGGTCGGCGTCGGGACGCGCTGGGCGGCACCGATGAGCTTGCCGTTGAGCTCGGGGAGAACCAGGCCGATAGCCTTGGCAGCACCGGTGGTGTTGGGGACGATGTTGACGGCGCAGGCACGGCTACGACGCTTGTTGCCCTTGCGCTGCGGGCCGTCGAGCGGCATCTGGTCGCCGGTCCAGGCGTGAATGGTGGTCATGATGCCGGACACGATGGGAGCGAAGTCGTTCAGACCCTTGGCCATCGGAGCGAGGCAGTTGGTGGTGCAGGAAGCAGCGGAGATGATGTTGTCCTCAGCGGTCAGCGTCTCATGGTTGACGTTGTACACGATGGTGGGCAGATCGCTGCCGGCCGGAGCGGAGATGACGACCTTCTTGGCGCCAGCGTTGATGTGGGCCTGAGCCTTAGCCTTGCTGGTGTAGAAGCCGGTGCACTCGAGAACAACGTCGACGTCGAGGTCGCCCCAAGGCAGGTTGTTGGCGTCGGCCTCCTTGTAGATCTTGATCTCCTTGCCGTCAACGGTGATGGAATCCTCGCCAGCAACGACCTCGTGATCGCGAGCGTAGTTGCCCTGCGTGGAGTCGTACTTCAGCAGGTAAGCGAGCATATCGGGAGAGGTGAGGTCGTTGATAGCGACGATCTCGGAGCCCTCATGACCGAACATCTGACGGAAAGCCAGACGACCGATGCGACCGAAGCCGTTAATAGCAACCTTTACTGCCATTGTGTCTCCTTTCGTAAGGCCCCCGCAAGCTACAGCGCCCGCCGTTGAGGCCCACAAACTAACCACTCGCCTAATATACCTTTTTTTTGACTTGAATTTCACGAGAATGCTCGAAATTGAAAATCAAATTTACGTTAAAACGTTTTAAAGAGTAAAACAGCAGTTCAATCCCTATATAAGCAGTTTCGCTCAACTACCTGTTTGCTTCAATGAGCTTTTCAAGCCTCAAAACTCGATGGTAGAGGGCCGACTTCGACAAGGGAGGGTCAGCCATCTCCCCCAGATCGCGCAGTGACAGATCGGGATAGCGCTCGCGCAGGTCGCAAAAGACCGCCAAGGCGTCCGGAAGCGTTTCGCGCAAACCCCGCTGTTCGAGCTCATCGATCAACGCAAGCTGATGCTGGGCGGCACCCGCGCTTCTGGTCTGATTGGCCAGCTCGGCATTCACGCGACGGTTCACGTCGTTCTTAACCAATTTGACCGCGCGCGCTTCCTCGATCTCGGCAACGCTGCGCTTGGCGCCGACCAGCTTTAGGAGCTGCTCGATCTCCTCGGCGCTCTTAATGTAGACGGCAAAGGATCCGCGCCGCGCGTTAACGCGCGCATGGACTCCAATCTGCTCCAATAGATCGCAAAGTCCCCGGGCATACTGCTCGCCCTGCACCGCGATCTCCAGATGAAAGTCGCCGCGGGGATCGGCCACGAAACCGCCGGCGATGAGCGCGCCGCGGATGTAGGCAAGCCTGCAGCAGGGACGGGCAACGATGTGCCGGGGAACACCAGCGACGAGCCCTCCCCTGCGGTCGAGGATGCCCAGCAGCACCAGAGCCTTGTCCAGGTCGGGTTGATCGGGCAGGGTAATGAGATAGTTACGGACCTTATGCAAGACCGATTTACGAACGGTGAATTCCGTTTTGAGCTTAAGGATGCGATGCGTCAGTGTGATCATCGTGCGCGCGACGGCACCCGTCTCGGTCGCGACCGTCAAACGATACCGCCCGGAGCCGGCCAGCGAAAGTGTACCGCTCACACGCGTCAGGGCGGCAAGCGTCGACAAATCGCAGTATTCACATTCGGGTTCGCAGCGCGCGAGCTCGTCACGCACCTCGGCGGTAAACGACATGCGGGCCTATGCTTTCGTGTTGGCGCGCGACAGGTCGCGATGAGAAATGCTCACGTGATATTGGGCGCCTTCCAAATAACGTGCCGTGGCCTCGGCGATGGCAACGCTGCGGTGTTGACCGCCCGTGCAGCCGATGGCAATAGAAAGCTGTGGCTTGCCCTCCGCGATATAGCCGGGCATGACCGTATCGAGCAGCTGCGTCCAGGCCTTCCAGAACTCCTGGGTCTTGGGATGGTCCAGAACAAAGTCGGAGACTTTCTTATCGAGACCGGTCATCGTGCGCATCTCGGGATCGTAGAACGGATTGGGCAGGAAGCGAACGTCGATCATAATGTCCGCCTCGACGGGCATACCGTGCTTAAAGCCAAACGAGAACACGTGAACGTCCATGAGCTGCTGGTCGGACAACTCGGAGAACGCCATGCGCAATTTGTTGCGCAGAGCAGAGGTGCGCAAGCGGCTCGTATCGATAATCATGTCAGCTCGGTCGCGAACGCCCTGCAGCTGCAGGCGCTCGCGCTGAATCGCATCGGCCGTAGTCTCCCCCGGCTTGGCAATGGGATGGCGGCGGCGGTTTTCACTATAACGACGGATCAGCACCTCGTCAGAGGCCTCGAGAAACACGATGTCACAGCTCATCTCGCGCTCCTCGAGTGCGGCAACGGCATCGAGCAGCTCATCGAACAAGCCCTGGCTGCGCAGGTCGCAGGTGACGGCAAGATGCCTGCCCACGCCCGTATTGATGCCGACGAGTTCGGCAAGCTGGGCGATCAGACGCGGAGGCAAGTTGTCGATGCAAAAGTAGCCCATGTCCTCGAACACATGCATGGCCTGCGTTCGGCCCGATCCGGACATTCCGGTGATGATGACGATATCGGGGATGCGCTCCGAGCGCTCCGCCGCATCCATGGCATCTCCCTTTTGCATGTGTGCCTCCTAAAACAAGCGCGGGACCCGGCCAGCGGATCCCGCGCGATCAATTGCCTTTATTGAGTATACCGCCCTGAGCGGATACGAGGTCCGTCTTACGCCTCAAGCGCAGCCTTGAACCAACTTGTAATACTCGTGGGGTGCGTAATGGCAGTGCCTACGACAACTGCCCAGGCGCCCGCATCGATCGCGGCGCGGGCCTCCTCGGGCGTGTGCACGCGGCCCTCGCAGATGATGGGAAGACCGGGGAATTCCTCGGTCGCCTGACGCAGGAGCGGCAGATCAGGGCCATCGGCCATGGTGCAGTCGATGGCGGCGACACCGTGAGAAAGCGTAGTGGATACCAGGTCAAAGCCCATATCAACCGCACGGCGAATGTCCTCGATGGTGGCACAATCCGCCATCAGGAGCACGCCCTCCTCGTGCAGCGGACGGAAGGTGTCCTCGACGGTCTTGCCATCGGGACGTGGGCGATCAGTGGCATCAATTGCCACGATGTCGGCACCGGCGGCAACGCAGGCGCGAGCATGACGCAGCGTCGGCGTGATGTAGACGCCCTCGTGCCCATCCTTCCACAGGCCGATAACAGGAACCTCACAGCGACCCTTAATGGCGGCAATGTCGGCAAGGCCTTGGCAGCGAATGGCGGCGGCGCCGCCAAGCTCGCAGGCGCGAGACATTTGAGCCATGGTCTCGGGCGTACGAAGCGGCTCGCCCATATAGGCCTGAACGCTCACGACGAGCTTGCCCTTCAGGGACTGGATCAAAGGATCAACGGTCATGTTCGACTCAACCTTTCTCAAAACAGCCTTCTGAGACACCGCACCTTGACGTTCAAACCGTCGCTCGCGTACCGAACTACGCTTCGCTCCTCTTTCACGTCAATCTGCGGCACCTCAGAAGGCCCACTTGGTAGTTATGTTTACTTCAACGACGCAAGAAGGTGTTCGGCGGCACCGATGAGCGGAGCATCGCCCTCCAGAGACCCGATGAGAATCGGCGTGTCTTGAAGCGGATCGAGCGCCTGGCTGGCATAGCCCTCGTGCACCGAATCCTTCCACGTCTGCGAACGCCAATCGGGACCCTGGTGAATCACACCTCCCGAAAGCACGATAACCTCGGGATCCAAGATGTTGGCAAGCGAGCCCAAGCTGGCACCCAGCGCAAAGCCGGCATCATGGATGACCTCGGTCGCCTTTGTGTCGCCCGCACGGCACAGGTCGTTCACGTCACGGCCGACCGAAGGACGGCTGGGGTCGACGCGGCCAAAGCGCTCATCGTACATACGACCAATGGAAGTGCCGGAAGCAACCGACTCAAGATGACCGGAACGTCCACAGGCGCAGGGAATGCCAGCGGCAGCCGAGCACTCGATGTGGCCCATATGACCGGCAGCACCATGGAAGCCCTGCATCACACGGCCGTTCTCGACATATGCGCCGCCGATGCCCGTGCCGATGCCCAAGCACAAAACGGAGAACTTGCCTTTGCCGACGCCCCAGTGGGCCTCGCCCAGAGCATGAGCCTGCACGTCGCCCACCACGGCAACGGGGAGACCAAGGTCCTCGCGCAGACGCGGCCC
Source organism: Collinsella sp. (assembly GCA_018378775.1). GTDB lineage: Bacteria > Actinomycetota > Coriobacteriia > Coriobacteriales > Coriobacteriaceae > Collinsella. Next base: position 15,164 of record JAGZWV010000010.1, read on the forward strand.
CAACTGAACGCCGGACCAGCCGGGCATGATCTCGTTGGCATACGCGATGGCGCCCGTCTTGGGATCGACGACGCCTGCGGCACCGATACCGACACCGAGAACCTCGACATCGGGATTCGCCTCAAGAGCGGCCTTGATGGACGCCTCGATACGCTGGAAGACGGCCTCGCCGCCCTCCTGGGCCTCAGTAGGAACCTCGGCCTCAAATACGGGATGGGGCACGCTGCCGTCAGCCGGGTACTCCATAATGGCGGTCGCGATCTTAGTTCCGCCGATGTCGACAGAGCAGACGTACTTGTTCTCCATGTCGTTCTCCTTAGGAGATAAAAACAACTACAGGAAATGAAGGCGGTGTTATCGCCGCAGCATGATAAAGGTTTCCCAGGTGCCCGAGGTTGGGGTGAAAGTGGTCGGGCGTTGACCTAATGGGTCACGCCCGACCACTTGAGCCCCAAGATCGGGTGCCTGGGGAATCTTTACAGGAGACCGTTGTCCTGGAGGACCTTCTTAATCGCCTCGACGTTCTCGCCGGTCATGGCCTTCACCGGGCGCGGCATGGTCGGGCTGTCGAAGATGCCCATGAGGTTCATAGCGGTCTTGAAGGCGCCGACGCCACCGGCATAGCCCTGGACGCCCGAGGTGACGTCCCAGATGTGCGAAATCTCATTGAGACGATCCTGCTCAGCCTTGACGGTAGCCCAGTCACCAGCCTGAGCGGCCTTCCACTGACGCACGTAGCCCTCGGGCTCAACGTTAGCGAGACCCGGGACAGAGCCGTCGGCACCACCGAGGTAAGCGCCGTCGACAACAACCTCGTGACCGGTGAGGATGCTCATCGGATGGCCGTTCTTCTCGTTCTCCTGAACGAGGTAGCGGAACGAGATGTCATCACCCGAGGAATCCTTGACGCCGGCCAGGACGCCCTCGGCGCCGAGCTTGGCAAGGAGCTTCCAGGGGAGCTTGGTGTGGACGCACACGGGGATGTCATAGGCAAAGATGGGCAGGTCGAGTTCCTCGTGCAGGATGCGGAAGTGCTCCTCGACCTCGGTCATGCCCTGCAGGGCATAGAACGGGCAGGTGGCGACAAGCGCGTCGGCGCCCAGCTCCTGAGCGACCTTGCCGTGCTCGATCATGCGCTCGGTTTCGGTATCGATGATACCGACCAGAACAGGCACGCGGTGGTCGACGATACGGACGGCCTCGGCGATGATCTGGCGACGGCGCTCATCGGTGGAGAAGACGACCTCACCCGAAGAGCCCAAGAAGAACAGGCCATCGACGCCGGCGTCGATCATGCGGTTGATGCTACGCTCAAAGGAGACAACATCGAGCTGATGATCTTCGGTATCGGGAACAACGACGGGAGGGATAACGCCGGTGAATTTCTGAGTTGCCACAAGAATCTCCTTAGTTGTCTGGCGAGCGGCCCTGTGCCGCCCACTCTTGTTGGCAGTGTTCAGGCCGCCTAGGCCAAAGAACACGGGTAGAACGTTTGGTTAAAAAAGTCGACGACTTCGTTTTCGAACGCATTGATGCGCTCGTGAGCGTATTTGGCATAGATGATATGCCTCCGGTCACACTCAAGACCGTTGAATACGGCAAACTGGCCCTTGGGATCGCTCACGGCATCCATGAGTGATGTGCCCATGAGCACCGATCCGCGCACCCGAGACGACAGAGCCTCGAGGCCGCCGGGAATTGGATTGGCAACCGCCGTGCAGGCAAGGCCCCGCTCGTCCAGAGCAGAAACCGCCAGCGCGACTCCGCCGCCAAGACCCTCGCCCCATGCAAAGATGCGGTCGGGGTCCACGCCATCAAGATTTCGCGCAACCTTCGCCAACGCGCAGCCCCAACGGACGCGCCCGACAAAAGCGGGCGAAGCAATCCCCCACTGCAGGTCGTCCGCACCAGCAACAACGTCGTCTAGTGCAAGCACGGCATACCCCATGGCGGCAAACCTCGTCATGTGATGCCATCCACGCACGGGTCGATCGATGTCGTGAAACATCAGACAGAGCGGAACAAGCTCGGATGCTCGGGCGCGGCCTGAGGGCTCAATCAAACGGCCGTGCACGACATACCCGCCGAGCTCAAAGGAAACCTCGGAGTAGCGCGCGCACGGATTGGCGAAATCAATCGCCGTAACAGTCAGCCCGCAAACCTCAAGGTCCGAAGCGGCTGTCTCTAATTCGGAAACATCCGCCGAAGCATCGCCGCGCCAATCCCGGAAATCGGAGAGCCTTGACGAAACCGTCCCAGCAATCCCCGCGAGCCCGGGGACGATCAGCTCATCGACATTGCTCTCGCACTTAGACATGAGCCTCCCCTCCTTCGCAGAAAAACGGAATGATCATGTCGTCAAAGTCCTGAATCTCCTCGTGGCCAAAGCCCTCAAAGAACTCGTGTCGCTTCTCGCAGGCCAGGTTGTTGTAGACCGCAAACTGCGTCGCCGGCGGACAGACGATATCGGCTGTGCCCGTGCCAAACAGCACGGGGCATTTGACCATGGGGGCAAAGTTCTTGGAATCGAAGTACGCCAGCTTGGCATAGGCCTCCTCAATACGAGTCGAGTCCTCGTCAAACCAACGCGACCAATAACGCAGACCCTCGTAGGCAATGTCGTCGGCATCCAAATCCCAGACCAGGCGGAAATCCGACAGGAAGGGATAGAGGATGGCGGCGCGATTGATAAGCTCGCTGTTAAGCGCGCAGGTCGCAATGCCCAAACCGCCGCCCTGCGATGCGCCGTTCACAAATACGCGGGCAAGATCGATGCCCTCGAGCTCGCGAACAATACGGCACAGAATGCGGATATCCTGGTGCAAGCGGACATAGTAGAGGTTGGCCGGGTCGCCATCGATACCGGCGACAATATGGCCCGCGACCGTTGTGCCTTCAAATCCACCAATATCCTCGGAGGGGCCACCCTGGCCGGGGCAGTCGAGGGCGATGAGTGCCATGCCCATGCCCGCAAACGACGCCTGCTCGAACCAGCTGCGGCTTGCACCCGGATAGCCGTGGAACTGTAACACCAGCGGCACGGGATCGTCCGAAACCGGCTTGAGATACTTGGCATGCAGGCGGGCGCCACACATGCCGGTATACCAGAGGTCGAAAAACCGACAGGTCGCGGAATCCGCAACCGAAGCCGCCTCAATCTCGTAGTCGAGCTCGACAGCGTCGGCCTCGGCCATGCGGTCCTTCCAAAAGAGATCGAAATCCGATGGACGGGGCATAGCGCCTCGATATTCACCAAATTGCTGTTGTAGCTCCTGAGCACTTGGCATGGCTCGTGAACCCAACCTTTCGAAATCGCAACGGAGGTGCGCTCGGCAAGGGAACCGGGCGCACGGGAGGGAAAGCGAGGCTACTCGCCGAGCTTGGGATGCAACAGCGACGGCGCAGCGCCGAGCAGCATCTTGGTGTAGGGGTCCTGAGGGTGCTGGAAGACCTGCTTGGCCTCGCCCTGCTCGACGATCTTGCCGCCATTCATAACGATGATGTCGTCAGAGATATAGCGGACCGTCTGGATGTCATGGCTGATGAAGACCATGGCCAGGCCGAGCTCCTTCTTAAGGTCGGTCAGCAGGTTGAGGATCTGCGCGCGGACCGAAACGTCCAGAGCCGAGGTGGGCTCGTCGGCGATGATGGCATCGGGGTTCAGCGACAGGGCACGGGCAATTGCGACGCGCTGGCGCTGGCCGCCCGAAAGCTGGCCGGGAAGAACCTCGGCGGCGGAGCTGGGCAGACCGGTGAGCTCCAAGAGCTCCTTGACGCGTTTCTCCTGCTCGGCCTCGGTACCCAGGTTGTGGACGCGCATGGGGTCGAGCAGTTGCTCGCGAACGACCATGCGGGGGTTGAGCGCCGTGGCCGGGTTCTGGAACACGACCGAGATGACGCGACCCATGTGGCGACGGTCCTCGGCGGTACGTTTGGTAACGTCCTTGCCCTTAAAGTAGACCTTGCCGCTCGTGGGGGCCTGCAGGCCGCACATGACGTTGGCGGTGGTGGACTTTCCGCAACCGGACTCGCCGACGATGCCGATGGTCTGTCCGGGCATGAGCTTAATCGTTACACCCTGGACGGCGTGAACCAGGTTGGGGTGCAGAATCGAGCCGGTACGGGTCCTAAAGGTGACGTGGACGTCATCAAGGAAGATGATCGGCTCGACGCCGTTGACTGCGGTCTCGCTCATCTACATCACCTCCGCGTGAGGGGTCAAACCATTTGCCTTGAGCACCTCATCGGGGAGCTCGGAATAGAAGTGCTCGGTGCCGGGCACGCGCTTGAAGACCGGACGGGTGTCCAGGCCAATGCGCGGATGGCTCGAGCGGGGTGCGAAGCGATCGCCCTTGGGGAAATCGCGCGGGCTCGGAACGGCGCCGGGCACCTGGTGCAGGCGGCCCGAACCGCTCTCGATGGACAGGACGGAACCCAGAAGACCGCGAGTGTACTCGTGGATCGGGTTGGTGAGCAGCTCCTTGGTGGGCGCCTGCTCGATAACCTGACCGGCGTACATAACCGTGATGTTATGAGCGACCTCGGCGACCAGTGCCAGGTCGTGCGAAACGAAGATCATGGCAAAGCCGAGCTTGGCCTGAAGGTCGTTAAGCAGCTTGATGACCTGCTTCTGGACGGTAACGTCCAGAGCGGTCGTGGGCTCGTCGCAGATGACCAGCTTGGGGTCGCGGGTAAGGGCCATAGCGATCAGAACGCGCTGACGCTGACCACCGGAAAGCTCATGCGGATAGCTCTCGAGCGTACGCTTGGGGTCGAGACCCACGAGCTCCAGGAGCTCCTCGGCGCTTCGGGTGCCGCCGCGCTTGGTGAGCTGCTTCATCTGGGCGGAAATGAGCATGGAGGGGTTGAGCGAGGACAGGGCGTCCTGATAGACCATGGCGATATCGGTACCGCGCAGGCCGAACCACTCCTTCTTGCTCATCTTGAGCAGGTCGCGGCCCTCCCAGAGAACCTCGCCGGAGAGATGCTCGTCATCGTCGGTCAGGCCCATGATGGCCAGCGTGGTGATGGACTTACCGCAGCCGGACTCACCGACCAGGCCCATGGTCTGGCCGGGACGGACATCAAAGTTGACGTGGTCGACGACGTTGATATCACCGTGGTGCTCAAACTGGATGCAGAAATCACGGACCGAAAGGATCGGCTCAACGGACTCATCGGGCACATGGCGGTCGTTACGCTTGAGCTCGACATCGCGCAGGGCGCCAAGACGGGCGGACAGGGACTGAGCCTGCTCCTTGTAAGCGCGAACGGGGTCGGAGACCAGCAGGTCGGCCTCGCGGCGCTTGGAGGAGTCGGTCGGATCCAGGGCGGCGGAGGGAGCAGCGGCCATGGCGTCGGTAATGCCCTCGGAGAGGATGTTGAGCGCCAGGCAGGTGATCATGATGGCCAGGCCCGGGAACAGTGCCTGCCACCAACGGCCAGCGAGCACGCCGCCGCGGGCGTCGGCGAGGATGTTGCCCCAGGTAGCGGTGGGCTCCTGGATACCAGCGCCGATAAAGGTCAGCGAGGCCTCGAAGATGATGGCGTCGGCGACCAGGGTAACGGTGAAGACCATGATCGGGGCGATGCAGTTACGCAGAACATGCTTGATCAAAATCCACGGAGCCTTGGCGCCGGAAACGATGACCGCGCGGACATAGTCCTCGCCGTACTCGGACACGATGTTGGCGCGCACGATACGGGCAATCTGCGGAGTGTACATAAAGCCGATGGCGAAGATGATCGACGGCACGGAATTGCCCAGGATGGAGACGAAGACGGCAGCGAGGGCGATGCCCGGGATGGACATGATGATGTCCAGGATGCGCATGATCGCCTCGGAAACGGACTTGCGCGAAACCGCCGCGAGGGCGCCCACGACCGAGCCGCAGACCAGAGCCATGGCAGTAGCACCGAAGCCGATGATCAGCGAGTAACGGCCACCGTAAAGCATACGCGACAGGATGTCGCGGCCCTTATCGTCGGTACCGAAGATAAATCCATTGCCGGGAGCCTGGCGAGCCGTAAAGATCTCGACCGGGCTATAGGGGGCAAGAAGGGGCGCCAGAATCGCGGTCAGGGCGACCAGTGCCAGCACGACGGCGGCAATCTTAGAAGACAGCGTCATCTTCTTCCAGCCACCGAGCTTGAGCCCCTTGGAGGCAGCTTTCTCGAGCTGCTCGGTTTGCTTCTCTCGAATCTTTACCATAATCTACACCGTCCTGATGCGCGGGTTGATGAGCAGGTAGAGCATGTCAACCACGATGTTGATGATGATGAAGGCAAGAGCAACGACGATGACGACGCCCTGAACCAGGTTCGCCTCGTTGCCCTGAACGCCCTGCAGAATCGCAGTACCCATGCCGGGGAGGTTGAAGATGACCTCGATGACGACGGCGCCGCCCATAAGGTAACCGATCTTAAGACCGAGGGTGGTGACCGGGGTGATCAGCGCGTTGCGCAAAACGTTGATGCCGACGACGACCTTCTCGGGAACGCCGGCGCCACGGGCCATGCGGACATAGTCCTTATCGAGCTCCTCGACCATGGCCGTACGCACGATACGAGTCATCTGACCCGTCAGCGGGAATGCCAGAGCGATAGCGGGCATGATCATACGTCCCAGATAGCCAGCCGGGTTGGTGGTGAAGTGAGGCAGAGCACCGGACGCCGGGAGCACCTTAAGGTAGGAAGAGAACAGCAGAATCAACAGAACGGCAAGCCAGAACGACGGGGTTGCCAAGCCGGCGATGGAAAAGACGCGGATCACTTGGTCCGGCCATTTATCGCGATACAGTGCCGCGATGACGCCGAGCAAAAACGAGACGACCGCGCCGATGGCAAGACCGATGAAGGTCAGCTGCATCGTGACGGGCAGGGCCGTGGAGATGCGCTTGGCAACGGAGTTGCGAGCAGCACCATAGGTGCCCATGTCACCATGGATCAAATCGCCCATGTAGCGCACGTAGCGCACGGGCCAGGGGTCGTCCAGACCATACTTCTCATGGTACTCGGCAACCGCCTCGGGCGAGGCACCGTCACCCAACGCCGTATAGGCGGGGTCGGTCTTGGAGAACGACATAAGGAAGAACACCAGGACGGTGACGCCCAATGCCATGATCGGCAGCGCCACGAGACGCCTTCCAATCAAACGTAGAAAGTTGTTCACGTTCTCTCCCCTTTCTTTTGTCGGTAGGACCAACTGGTATATGAGTATGGATACTCATTACAAGACCCGAGCGACATCGAGGCCGCCCGGGTCTTTGTTTCAACTATGAGGACGTTGCCTTACGACCGACGCCCTACATATGACTCAAGCGAGTCTTAGGCCTTGACGGTCGCGACGCCCCTGAAGGACATGCTCGTCGTGCCGATGCCCTTGAAGCCATCGAGGGCCTCGCCGTTGGGCGCGGTGGACGGATCGTCCCAGGAAGCGGAAACGGTCTTGACGTGGACAACGGGGTACAGAACAGCGTTGTCGGCGATGATGTCGAAGCACTCGTTCCACTTCTTCTGCTGCTCGTCGCCCTCGGCGGCAAGAGCCTCGTCCATGAGACCGTGGAGCTTCGCCCACTCAGCGGAATCCTTCCACGGGCAACGGGTCTGCATCCAGACGTTGTCGCCATACCACCAGTTGAGCAGCAGGTCGGGATCGGCGCCGAAGCAGGACGGATCGCCAGGAGCGAGAAGGATATCGTAGGCCTCGCCGCCGTCGATGGCAGCGTAGGTGGCCGGCGAGGTATCGGTCTGGATGGTCACATCGAAGCCGAGGGCGTCGAGGTCGTTCTTGACCTGAGCGGCCATGCCCTTGATCTGCTCATTGTCGGTGGTGCGCAGGGTGATGGCGCCCGGGGTGATGCCAGACTCTTCGATGAGCTTCTTGGCCTTCTTGGCGTCAGTCTTGTACACCGTGGAAGCCTCATGATAGTTGGTGAAGCTCTTGGGCAGGTAGCAGCTGGCAGCGGTGGCAAGGCCGGCGAAGGTGTTGGTGATCATCTTCTCGGTGTCGAGCGCGTACATGACGGCCTGACGGACCTTGACGTTGTTCCAAGGCTCCTTGGCGACGTTAAACATGATGAAGCGGGTGCCGAAGCCCTGGACGTTGTCGATCTTGCAGCCAGCGCTCTCGAGCTGGTCGACGGCGTCAGCGGTGACGAGCTCCATAACGAGCGTGGAGCCCTCCTGCTGAGCGGTAACGCGAGCGGTGGGGTCGGTCAGGATGCTGTACTGGATCTTCTTATCCTCGGCAGCATACTCACCGTTGTACTCGGGGTTGGGAACCAAGGTGATCTCGGTATCGGAGATAGAGTCGTACATCCAGGGGCCGGAACCGATCGGCTGCTTGGCGCGATCCTCCTCGGTCTGGGTGGCCGGGGTAACGCGGACGATGGCCAGACGATCCTTGAGCAGGGAGAAGTTGGGGACCTTAGTCTTGACCGTCACGGTGCTGGCGTCCTTGGCCTCGATGGACTCGAAGGGCTGGAAGAACGGAGCATAGGTAGCGGAAGCGGCGCAAGCGGTGTAGGAGGCAACGACATCGTCAGCGGTGACCTCGGTGCCATCGGAGAACTTGGCGCCCTTGCGGATGGTGACCTCGAAAGTGGTGTCGTCCACAGACTTGGGATCGTCGGTGGCGAGCTCGTTGAAGGTGCTGTAGTCGTGGTAATCGATACCGTAGAGGCCCTCGACGACGTGCCAGTTAGCACCCAGGCCCACAGCGGAGCCGGTGCTGGCGGGATCGAAGCTGGACGGAGCGTAAGCGGAACCAGCGGTGATCACGCCGCCGCCACGGTTGGCGGAATCGGTGGAGCCGGAAGCGGAACCCTCGTCGCTAGAGCTGCCACCGCAGCCAGTGAGACCAAGGCCGGCGACAGCAGCGACGCTGCCGGTGAGGCCGAGGAACGAACGCCTGGACATACCCTTGTTGATGATGGCCATGTCTTCTCCTATCAATAGAGAATCTTACTCGGGAGCACCTAGACGTGCCCCCGCGCAACTTGCGGACGATATATACCTTACCTACCGACGAACCCAACTGAGGTGCCGCGCTCGGCGACCGATACATACATACGCTTGAACGGTATTTACTACCGTTCACCGAATTCATTGACAAATGATTCGCCAGACAGTATGTATCGGCGAGGTGAGATATCAGTCTTCGTCAACCCGCAGGATAGCAGGGTTTTCGCTTGGGTTAGTCAAACGTTTTAGCGTTAATAAAACCCGAAATCAGCAGGCAATCATGGCGAAATAAATGGTTGAAAATCGCGCAATCATGTATATCAGTTGTTTAGGCTCGTGTTTAGCTATCGGAATGGCCAGCCGCCGCCTCGGCGCGCTCGGCATTCCATGCAACGAGCGCCTCGTGGACCGCCTTGGCAACATCGGCAGGTATGCCGCGAACTTTCGCGATCTCTTGCTCGCTCGCCGCGCGCAAACGCTTCATCGAGCCAAAATGGCGCATAAGGGCACGTTTTCTGGTGGGTCCCACGCCTGGAACGTCATCGAGCACCGAAACCGTCATGGCTTTATCGCGCAACTCACGGTGGAACGTGATGGCAAATCGGTGGGACTCATCGCGTACCTGTTTAATTAGATAGAGCGAAGCAGACCCGGTCGGCAGCACGACAGGAGTCTCGTCCCAAGGCACAAAAACTTCCTCGTCGGCCTTCGCCAAGCCACAAACTGGTATATCGAGCCCAAGAGCCTCAAGTTGCTTGATCGCAGCGGTCAATTGCGGCTTACCGCCATCGACAACGAGCAAATCGGGGCGCGAGCCAAAGCGCTCGTCGGCCATGCGCTCGGGAGCATAGCGTCGTCCCAAAACCTCGGACATCGACACGAAGTCGTTTGCCTCGTCCAATTCGGCCTGAATTTTAAAACGACGGTACTGGCTCTTGTCGGCGCGCCCGTTGGTAAACACCACCATCGAGGCGACCGTAAAGGTGCCATGCAGTGTAGAGATATCGAAGCACTCGATACGCAACGGCGGCGATGGCAGCGCCAACGCACTTTCGAGCTCCAGGAGCGCTTGATTGGTGCGGTCGTCAGCGTACCCCGTTCGCATCATGTAGCGCATGAGGGCATGGCGCGCATTTTTGGATGCCATATCGAGCAGACGGTGCTTTTCGCCACGCTGCGGCCTATGGAGATGGCAGGAACGCTCACGCTTGCCCGCAAGCCACTCCCCCAGCGCCTCCGCATCCTCAAGCTCGACGGAAAGGTTGACCTCAGCTGGAATATCAGCCGTCTCGTCGTAATAGCGCTTAAGAAAGCCCGACTGGAGCTCTTCCTCGTCAACATCAAGACCCTTGTCGAGAATGAACTCGCAGGTGCGAACTGTTCGGCCCTCGCGAACGACGAAGACGCAAGCGGCGGAGATGGTCTCCTCGCGATAGAACCCGATGACATCGATATCGACACTGGAGGGAAAAACGACTTGCTGACGATCGTCCAGACCCCTGATGACCTCCAAACGACGTTTGACGCGTGCCGCGCGCTCAAAGTCGAGCGCCTCGGCGGCATCCGTCATCTCGGAGGTCAGCTCATCGACGACATCCTTGCGATGGCCCGACAAAAAGCGCTCGACACGCTTGACGTTCTTGGCATAGTCTGCCGGGGAAATCGCGCCGACACACGCACCCGGGCCGCGCCCGACATGGTAGTCAAAGCAGGGACGCCCGTTTTGTGCGCAAATCATATTGACGATGTCTTCCTCGCCCTTGTGGGACTCGATGGTACGGCGACAACGACGCCACTCCGCACAGGATGCAGAGCAGATGGGGATAACCTTGCGCAGCGTATCTATCGTCTCACGTGCCGCACGGCTATCGGTATAGGGTCCAAAATAGCGCGTTCCCGGCTTATGACGCTCACGCGTGTATTTGATCGCGGGATACAGGTCGCCCTTTGTAATGGCGATAAAGGGGTAGCTCTTATCATCCTTGAGGTCGACGTTAAAGTACGGATGGTACTGGCCGATCAGGTTGCGCTCGAGTACAAGCGCCTCATGCTCGGTTTCGACAACGATGTAGTCAAAGCTCGCCACCAGCTGCATCATCAGCGGGATCTTTTGACGCTCATCCTGCAGTGTCACGTATTGACGCATGCGGGCGCGCAGGTTTTTCGCCTTGCCCACGTAGATGACATCGCCCTTGGCATCCTTCCAAAGGTAGCATCCGGGCTGTGTGGGAACGCGCGAAACCTGCTCGGCAAGCGTTGGTATGTTGTCGTGACCGGCCACGCGCACCTACTTGCGACGAAGCAGCGCCGAGACCTCGGGCATCTTAAGGACGACGGCAAGGCCAAAGGTAACAACAAGCGAGGCGACACCCGCAACGCAAACGTAGCCAAGAGTAATCAGAATCGAGCCGCCAAGTGCCCCGACAAAGTGTTCAAGCGCCCACATGACGCCGGCGCCTGCGGCAGCACCTAGGCCACCGAGCAAAAGGCCAAAGAAACCGCCATGTAGGATAGATTTGACCTGAAGGCCACGCAGGCGACGACGCAGCCACCACAGCGAACAGCCGACCAAGATCACGTAGTCGACGACATACGAAAGCGCGATTGCCGGCATACCGAAGCCCAGCACAACGCCAAACAGCAGAACCGAGCCGGCCTGGCCGATGGCGGAATACAGGCAATAGCGGCTATAGGGCTTCATGTCGAGCAAGGCAGAGAAGCTCTTCTGCATCAACACGACCACGCCGTAGAGCGGCAGCGAGAGCGCCAGGTAGACAAGGTACTCGGACACCAGAGCCACGCCGGATTCATCGAACTTGCCAGCACAGTAGATCATATTGAGCGGACGTGCGAAGACAATCAGGTACAGTGCGAACGGAATCAGGAAGAACAGCATCTGGGCGACGCCACGCGAAATGCCCGTGCGAACGCTGTCGTAATCCTTCTCCTGTGCGTCATGAGAGAGCTCGGTATAGAGCGCCGTCGAAAGCGAGGCGGCAATCAGCGCGTAGGGCAGCGTGTACCACAGGCGCGCATAGGCGATGACGGAAGGACCCGTCTCGGGCTGGACCACCAGCGCGGCAGCGTTGGTGATAGAAGTCGAGACAAACATGCACACCGTGGCGAGCAGCGTCGGGATACCGAGCGCAATCGTCTGGCGCAGCGCGGGGTCCTTAAAGTCGATATGGATATGGGGATGCACGCCGTGCTTGCCAAGCGCGGGAATCTGACATGCCATCTGAACAAAGACACCGAGGGTCGTACCGGCCGCAATCAAGATGATGCCGGCACATTCGCCAAACTGTGCGGACACGGGCGCAAAACCCATAAAGCTCGCAATGACGATCACATTGTTGAGGACCGGGGCAAACGTCGACCAGAAGTAGTCGCGGTGTGCGTTGAGAACGCCCGAGAACACCGAGCCCAAACCATAAAACAGAATCTGGATGGCAAAGAAACGGAACATGAACGCAGCGGTATCCATGCTGCCACCGTCACCCGAAAGGAACGATTGCGTCCAGATAAAGCCCGGGGCGAACACGGTCCCCAGCAACGAAATGCCACCCAGCACTAAAAGCAGAATGCCGAGCAGGTTGCCCACGTACTCGTTCGAGGCCTCGCGACCCTGCTCACGCCTCACGCCCATGTACACGGGCAAAAACGCCGTCACGAGCATGCCGCCCATCACGAGTTCGTAGAGCATATTGGGCAGGTTGTTGGCGACCTGATAGGAGGACGAGAGCAGCGACATGCCGATAGCGGCCGCCATTGCCCACGTGCGGATAAAACCGGTGACGCGAGACACGATAGTCAGGATGGTCATAAGCCCGGCAGAACGACCAACCGTGGAGTAGTCCGACGAGCCCATGTCGTCAGTGTCATCTCGCGACGAAGAAGCTTCGGATGAGGGTGTCTGAGGCGCAGATTCTTTTGCAAAATGAGCTCCGCGCTTCAATTCTTCCTGCGGCATCGCTCAGTCCTCTCTCGTAATCGCGGCAACCGTCGCCCCGCAAAATGCAATTAAATCATCGGGTGCAAGCTCGAGCTGATAACCACGCTTGCCTCCCGAAATAAAAATGGTATCCCAAAGGACGCATGTCTCATCAATGAGCGTCCGGTAGCGTTTTTTCATACCGACCGGGCTGCAGCCGCCGCGAACGTAGCCAGTCGCCGCAAGCAAATCCTTCACATGCATCATGGCCAAGGACTTCTCCCCCGCGGCACGCGCGGCGGACTTTAGATCGAGCTCGTCGGCAACAGGGATGCAGCACACGACATAGTCGTTGGACGGTGTCACGCAGACCAAAGTCTTAAATCCTTGACCGGGCTCCTCGCCAAGCTGCTCCGAAATCGCGACCCCCAGGCCCACCGACTCATCACCATCGTCTTCGTACGTATGTAGAACATAGGAAATGCCGGCGCTTTCCAGCTCGCGCATCGCATTGGTTTTTGGCGTCTTTACAGCCTTTGCCATGACATATCCTTTCCCTCGCATTCGGACGCAAAGATTAAGTATATGTCCAATTCGGCTGCATACGTCACTTCGACACAGCAAGCGCCATCGAATCACAAGGAGTCGATGGCGCCCATAAACTGAATCGCCTATTTATTGAGCATCAAGTTGAGCCTGACGCTCCCGGTCACGCCTGAGCAACGGCGCCAAAAACTTGCCCGTATAACTCTGCGGACAGCCCGCAACCTGCTCCGGTGTGCCCGAAACCACGACGGTTCCGCCGCCGTTACCGCCCTCGGGACCCATATCGATCAGGCGGTCGGCAACCTTGATGACATCAAGGTTGTGTTCAATCACCAGCACCGTGTTGCCCGCATCGACCAAGCGCTGCAGCACATCGAGCAGCTGGCGGACGTCCTCAAAATGAAGGCCGGTCGTCGGCTCGTCCAAAATATAGAACGTCTTGCCCGTCTGGCGTCGATGAAGCTCCTTGGCGAGTTTCACACGCTGCGCCTCGCCACCCGAAAGCGTCGTGGCGGGCTGGCCCAGGCTCACGTAGCCCAAGCCTACATCGTACAGCGTCTGAAGCTTGCGCTTAATCTGCGGGATATTCCCAAAGAAAGCCAGTGCCTCGGTGACGCTCATGTCAAGTACGTCCGAGATGGTCTTGCCACGGTAGGTGACCTCGAGTGTCTCGCGGTTGTAGCGTTTACCGCCGCAAACTTCGCAGGGAACGTAGATATCGGGAAGGAAGTGCATCTCGATCTTGATCTGTCCGTCGCCCTTGCACGCTTCACAGCGCCCGCCACTCACATTAAAGGAGAAACGACCCGGCGAGTAGCCGCGCGCCTTCGACTCCGGCGTACTCGCAAACAGCGCGCGAAGATCATCCCACAGGCCGATATAGGTAGCAGGGTTGGAACGCGGCGTGCGGCCAATCGGCGACTGGTCGATATCGATAACCTTATCGATACACTCGATGCCCTCGATTTTCTTATACGGACCCACAGGGCGCGTCGAACGGTGAATGGCATTCGTAAGGGCAGGCGCAATGGTGTCGGTAACCAGGGAGCTCTTGCCCGATCCCGACACGCCGGTAACAACCGTAAGCGTACCAAACTCGATCTTGGCGGTAACGTTTTTGAGGTTGTTGGCTCGAGCGCCCGTAATTTTAAGGCAGCCGCGACCGGGCTTGCGCCGTTCATCAGGCACCCGGATCATTCGTTTGCCGGTCAGATAAGCGCCCGTCATCGACTCAGGACAAGCCATAATATCGGCAGGCGTTCCCGCCGCGACTACGTGTCCGCCGTTGACGCCGGCGCCGGGCCCCATGTCGATCACGTAGTCGGCGGCACGGATTGTATCCTCGTCGTGTTCGACGACGATAACGGTATTGCCGATATCGCGCAGGCGCTCGAGCGTCTTGATCAGGCGCTCGTTGTCACGCTGATGAAGACCGATCGAGGGCTCATCCAGAATATAGAGCACGCCCATGAGACCCGCGCCGATCTGCGTTGCCAGGCGAATACGCTGCGCCTCGCCACCAGAAAGCGTCGCCGAGGCACGATCGAGCGTCAGATAGTCGAGTCCAACATCGACCAGAAAACGCAAGCGCTCCAGGATTTCCTTGACGATGCGCCCGCCGATAAACTGTTGGCGCTCGGTGAGCTCCAGGCCCTCAAAAAACTCGAGCGACTCACGGCACGACAGGCAACAAACCTCGTAAATGGACTTGCCGCCCACGGTGACGGCGAGCATCTCAGGGCGCAAACGAGCGCCGTGGCAGCTCGAGCACGGTTCCTCGCGAATGTACTTCTCCAAGCGCGCCTTGGTGTTCTCGTTCGTCGTCTCGGTATAGCGTTCGTACAGGATGTTGCGAACGCCCGAAAACTTGGTATCCCACTGGCTACGACGTCCGTCGAGCTTTTGGTAGTCAACCGAGATCTTCGTATCGCCCAGGCCATCCAAGAATGCACGACGTACGCGAGGGGGCAAGTCCTCCCACGGCGTATCGGTGCCCACCTTAAAGTGTTTACAGACCGCAGCAAAAATCTGCGGGTAGTAGTTCGAATTGCCAAACAGGCTACCAAAGACTCCGTCGGCAATGGACTTCGAGGGGTCCTCGATCAGCGCCTCGGCATCAACGGTTTTCTTAAAGCCCAGGCCATCGCACTCAGGACATGCGCCATAGGGAGCGTTAAACGAAAAATCACGCGGCTGAAGATCGTCAATGGAGTGTCCATGCTCCGGGCACGCCAAGGCCAACGAATACTCCAGCAGCTCGCCCTCGGTCCCCTCGGGAGCATCACGATCGGGCAGCATGTACACGTTTACATTGCCGTGAGCCAGCGCGGTCGCCTGCTCAACAGACTCGGCGATACGGCCCAGAGAATTCTCACGGATCACGATGCGATCGACCACGACCTCGATATCGTGCTTGAACTTCTTGTCCAGATCGATCGGATCGTCGAGCGAGCGCACTTCGCCGTCGACACGCACGCGGCTAAAGCCCTCGGCGCGAAGGTCCTCAAACAGTTTGGTGTACTCGCCTTTTCGCCCGCGCACCACCGGTGCCAGCACAAACGCGCGGCGACCCTCCCCCGCCGCCAAGACTTTGTCGGCAACCTGGTCGGTCGTCTGGCGCTCAATGACGCGGCCGCATTCGGGACAGTGCGGGGTGCCCACACGGGCGAACAGCAGGCGCAGATAGTCATAAATCTCGGTTACGGTGCCAACCGTCGAGCGAGGGTTTTTAGACGTCGTCTTTTGGTCGATCGACACCGCCGGCGAAAGGCCGTCGATTGAATCCAAGTCGGGCTTGTCCATCTGGCCCAAAAACTGACGCGCATAGCTCGAAAGGCTCTCGACGTAACGGCGCTGGCCCTCGGCATAGATGGTATCGAACGCCAGTGAGCTCTTGCCCGATCCGGAAAGACCAGTTATGACCACGAGCTGGTCACGCGGAATGGAAACGTCGATATCGCGCAGGTTATGCTCGCGCGCGCCGCGAATAACGATAGAAGAATCAGACATGGAAGCTCCTTGCCTCCTATAACCTCAAATCACACTGTCGATGAGTTTAGCGCACTCAACGCGCACAGATGTTCGTAATACAAGATTCGCAGACCTTTTGCTTTGCGTATCGGGTGCTTTGTTTCTCGAAATGCCGTGGAAAGGTTAGAGTAATCTAAAACTGAACTTAATTTGCTGTAACAGAGGAACGTCCATGACCGAAGATATCCCCCTTGAAATCACTTCGAGTGGCATGGCCAATCTGCCCATATTCATCGCCGTCCTTATCGTGGCCGCCGTCGTCGTGCGCGTGTATTTTTCAATCAAACACAACGAAAAACCGCCCATTGCCCGCGTCTTTTGGTGCGCGATGCTCCTCATCCCGCTCGGCATGGTAGCTGCATGGATTACGAATCAATTGCTCGTAAATGAGGACTGTTCCCTATGGGTCCTTTCTTATTCGGTGCTCGGTGCTGCCGCCGTCATACTTCTTGTCGAGCCCTTGGTTTCGGGACTTATCGACCAAACCGATCTTGCGACGGGAACGGTTGCCTGTATTTGCCGCGACATCCTTGTCGTCGCCGCTGTTTCAGCGCTCTCGTTCGTTTCACTCGAAATTGCCTGCAACGAAACGTTCTATCGCATTCCCGCCAACTCATTCGGGTTTTCCGTTGGGCTGCTCGCGACGGTCCTGCTCTCCCTTTATTTGCTGGGACAGCGTCATGGAGGAGTCATGGCCCTCGTGCCCGTCGTCTGTTGTACCCTTGGCATTGCCGAGCACTTCGTCATAACGTTTAAAGGCGAGGCCATCCTGCCGAGCGACATTTTGGCATTGGGCACCGCAATGGAAGTAAGTGAGGGATATGAGTTCACCTTCACTGCAGGAATCGTAACCTCACTCGCCCTGCTGGAGATTTCCCTGGGGCTTCTTTCGCTTATCCGACCGCGAAAGCTCCGTACGCCCGCCCATGTCTTCCCCGCAATCGCCGCTAACCTCTGCGCTTTTCTGCTAGTGACCGTTGTGGGGCTCTTGGGCTTTTCCAACATCGACTTGGAGCAGTCGCTGGATTTTGGATTTGACCGTTGGCAGCCCATCACCACGTATGCGTCTCAGGGTTTTATCACTTCGTTCACCGAAATGGTCAACGAGTTGCCCATTGAAAAGCCCGAAGACTATACGCCCGATGAGGCGCAGAGCATCGAGCAGGAGCTCGCCGCCGCCTACGACAGCACGTATGGCTCGAGCGAGCAGCGCGCGGCGGCCGTTGCCCAGTTCAATGAAATCAAGCCGACGATTGTTGCCGTCATGAACGAGAGTTTTAGCGACCTTTCGTGCCTTGAGCAGCTCCAGGCGGCCGGGTACACCGGTCCCGCATTCTACAACTCGCTTCCCGACACACTTGTTCGCGGCACCATGCTCGCTTCGGTCACCGGTGGCGGAACGGCGAACTCCGAATTCGAATTTTTGACCGGAGCGACAACGGCCTTTGTCGGATTAGGCAAAATCCCCTATCAGCTGTATCAGATGAATGGCGTCAACAGCCTGGCAAAGGACCTTAAAGAGCTCGGGTATACCACTACCGCTATGCACCCGCAAAACCCCGTCAACTACCATCGAGATAAAATCTATCAGCAGCTGGGTTTTGGAGACTTTCTTTCAATCGGCGATTTCGAAGGTGCGCCCTATTATCATGCCGGCGTATGCGACTACGCCACCTACGACAAGATACTCGACCTGCTCAGAACCGACGAAGCCCCGCAGTTCATCTTTGACGTCACGATGCAAAATCACGGCGGCTACGACTATGGCACCGTTCCCGCCGAAGAGCTGACAAACTATTGGGTCGAGGGAGCCAGCGAGGGCGCTAATAGCGCACTCAATACCTATCTCACCTGCATCAATGCATCCGACCGGGACCTCGAGTACTTTATCAATGAGCTCCGCAATATCGGCAGACCGGTTGTTCTTGTCTTTTTTGGCGACCATCAGCCGAGCGCCGCAACGACTCTCAACGACGAGCTGTACCCTCAGGAAGATACGGCAAGCCACGCTTTCCGTATCTATCAGTCGACCTATTTCGTCTGGGCCAACTATGAAATCGCCGGCAATACCGAGCTCAACGTCTACGACACCGTCGGGGCAAACGAGATTGCAGCTATTACCCTTAATAAGATTGGCGCCCCGCTCACTGACTATCAAAAGGCCCTGCTTGCAACAAGGTCAGATGTGCCCACCATCAATGTCGCCGGCTATATTGGTGCCGACGGGCTGCGCTACGACTTGGAATCTGAAGACAGCCCATACGCCTCGACGATCGACAAGCTGCAGCGCATGCAATACCTCGAGTTCGCCAGCAAAGTTCAGTAAGCCCGCCCATTCGCTTGGACCCATCGTATTGCAAGCACGCTCGGCCCAAATGCATCGCAAATGACTCCCGCTCGCAAACGAGGGTACAATGACGCTCGTGTCACACCGCGGGGCTCCGGCCCCAACATATACAAAGGAGTCAAACATGGGTTGCGAGCACGCACAAGCAGCCGGCGGACAATCAACGCCGTCGCAATTTGAAGAGAATACGCTGTCGGAGGTCAAGCGCGTTATCGCCGTGCTTTCCGGCAAGGGAGGCGTCGGCAAGTCGTTTGTGACGGGCGCCATCGCAACCGAGCTCGCCCGCCGTGGCAACAAGGTTGGCATTCTCGACGCCGACATCACCGGCCCCTCCATCCCCAAAATGTTCGGCATGAGCGGACGCCATGTCCATGCCCTCGGCAACCTCATGCTGCCCGAGATCTCCGAGCACGGCGTCAAGGTCATGAGCTCCAACCTGCTGCTTCAAAACGAGACCGATCCCGTCCTCTGGCGTGGTCCGGTCATCGCCGGCGCCATCAGGCAATTCTGGAGCGAAACCTCTTGGGGCCCCATCGACTATCTGCTGGTCGATATGCCTCCGGGAACGGGGGATGTCGCACTCACCGTCTTCCAGTCACTGCCCGTCGATGGCATCGTCATCGTCACGAGCCCGCAAGACTTAGTCTCGATGATTGTCGCCAAGGCGGTCAACATGGCCGAGAAGATGAACGTTCCGATTCTGGGCATTGTCGAGAACATGAGCTATATCGAATGCCCCGACTGCGGCAAGAAGATCGAGGTCTTCGGCAAGAGCAATCTTCCCGAGGTCGCCGAGACCTATCATCTCGACATCCTTGGTCAGCTGCCCATCGATCCCGCGCTCGCCGAAGCCTGCGACAAGGGAGAAGTCGAAACCGCGCTGCCCGCCGGCATGCTGCCCCAAGCCGTCTCCGCCGTTGAGGCCATCGCCCCGCACAAGACAGACGAGGCCTAAGTGAACGCAAGCGCCTTCTATGACGTCTTGGTGATCGGCGGCGGGGCCTCGGGCCTCGCCGCCGCCATTACGGCGGCGCGTGTCGACAAAAGCGTCTGCGTCGTCGAGCGCGACGTCGCCTGCGGTCTCAAGCTGCTCGCAACCGGAAACGGCCGCTGCAACCTCTCAAACGAATCCATCGACATTCGGCGATATAACCGCCCCGCCTTTGTCGAATCCATCATGGGCCCCCAACCCGAGCAAGATCTCGAGAGTTTTTTCTCCTCGCTGGGCATCATGACGATCCGTGAGGAAGGCCGCCTATACCCGCGCTCCCTTCGCGCCGAGTCGGTTCGCGATGCACTCCTCAATGCATGCGAGCGTTTGGGCATCACCCTACTCTGCGGGACTAACGTCATTGCGGCTCATAAGGCTTCCGAAGGCTGGACGCTTCAGATCGACCGTCCCGCTCATGTACTCAAACCCAAAAAGCACGGCGACCGAAAGACGGAGCTCCGTTCGCTTCGAAAGGCGTTAGCCGATACTCCTCGCACGAGCGATGCCCTGCAGGCAAGGGCCGTGGTTATCGCTACGGGCGGCAACCCCACCGGCATCGCCGAGGTGTTTAGCCTTCCCTTGACGCCCCTGCGCCCCGTCCTGTGCCCCGTATCGGCATCAGTCGTCGGCGACCGGACGGCACTCGGAACTCTGGATGGTCTGCGCGTCCGAGCCCGCTTAACGCTCTCGCGCAGCCACGAAGAGCTCTGGCGAGAAGATGGCGAAGTGCTGTTCCGTGCCTTCGGCATCTCAGGCGTCGCCGCCTTCAATCTCTCTCGCCGTATCAACCAGGGCGACACTGTTCTGATCGACTTCTTTCCAGATTTCTCCAAAGATGAGCTGCTCGATACGCTCGAGCAGCGTGTCAACGTGCTCGGCGATTTTTCGCCCCGAAACTCCCACTGGCTTGACGGCATGCTCGCCCCGCAGCTCTCACACGTCGTCTGTACGGCATTCGAGCGGTGCCATCCCGGCTCGCGCGATGTCATCCACCTGGTCTCAATCCTCAAGCACTTTAAACTGTCCGTCGAAGGGACGGCAGAGGAGCGCTCAGCACAGGTCACGCGTGGCGGCATATCTATCGAGTGCGTCTCGACACCCAATCTTTACGTGAACAGCACCACAGGCGCCCCGCTTTACGTCTGCGGAGAAGCGCTCGACATCGACGCCGATTGCGGAGGCTTTAACCTTGCGTGGGCCTGGATCTCGGGTATTCGCGCTGCAAGCAGCCTGTAGCCGCGCAGTCTATAATCAAAAACGCATTCGGGCCGTCTGGGATACCGGACGGCCTCTTTCTTGCCTCTAAGGAGACCTCGATGATCGAAATCACCCAAGTCAACGCGACGCTCGATGAGGCCGGCGATGAGAATGCCTGTCTCATTGTTGGCAAGCGAGTCGCCAAGCGCGTCCTACGTTGCAAGGACTCCGAGATCAAGTCCATCGAGCTCCACCGAAAGTCAATCGACGCTCGCAAAAAACGAGACGTCCATTTTATCCTGAGCTTTCGTGTTGAGCTGACTAGTCCCCACCTCGAGCGAGAAGCGGTCGACAGCGTTGCCGAGCGTGACCGCTCGCGTGTACGCGCGATAGAAGACGATGAACCTTCATTCCCCTCCCCCGTCTCCGACGCACCTCAAGAACGCCCTGTCGTTGTCGGTGCCGGCTGCGCCGGCCTTTTCGCTGCGCTTACGCTCGCCGAAGTGGGTCTTAAGCCCTTGCTCATCGAGCGCGGCGACCCGGCATTTCGCCGCTCACATGCGATCGACCTCTTTCTAAAGGAGCGCATCCTCGACCCCGAGAGCAATATCCAGTTTGGTCTGGGCGGCGCGGGGACCTTCTCGGACGGCAAGCTCAATACGGGAACCAAAAATCCCGCCCATCGCCTTATCCTCGAGACCTTCGTCGAAGCGGGCGCTCCCCGCGATATTCTATGGGATGCAAAACCGCATATTGGCTCCGACATCCTCCCCGCCGTCGTTACCAGCATCTCCCAGCGCATTGAACAGCTCGGAGGAACCGTTCGCTATCGAACGAAACTCGTTGACATTCACACTGACACATCTGGCGCCATTGTCGGTATCGACATCCAGTCGTCCCACGACGCGACAAGCGAGTCAATCAACACAAAGCATCTCATCCTTGCTTGCGGTCATTCTGCCCGCGACGTATTCGAGGTTCTCAAAACCCATGATGTTGCCCTCGCGCAAAAGACCTTTGCCATGGGTGTGCGCATCGAGCATCCACAGCGCGACATCGACCGTGCCCAATATGGCCCCTCGGCGGGGCACTCGGCACTCGGAGCAGCCCCCTACAAGCTTGTCGCCCATCTCCCCAACGGGCGCAGCGTGTTCTCGTTTTGTATGTGCCCCGGCGGACAGGTTGTCGCGGCTTCTTCCGAGCAGGGCCATCTGTGCGTCAACGGTGCCAGCCTCAATGCTCGCGACGGGCGCAACGCAAATGCCGCCCTACTCGTTAACGTCACACCTGACGACCTTCCCAGCGATGATCCGCTCGCAGGCATTGAGCTCCAGCGCGCCTGCGAGCGAACCGCCTATCGCCTGGGTGGCTCTAACTGGAACGCGCCGGCACAGCTCGTCGGAGATTTCCTTGCCAAACGCGCCAGCACGGCACCCGGAAAGGTAAAACCAACCTATCCACTTGGCGTGACCTGGACGGCGATCGACGATGCCCTCCCGCAGCATATCGTCGAATCGCTTCGTTTGGGAATTCCCCTGCTCGGTAAGAAACTGCGTGGCTATGACCGCCCCGATGCGGTCCTCACTGGCGTGGAGACGCGTTCGAGCTCCCCGGTCACCGTCACCCGCGATCGAACATGCCACGCCGTGTCGACTCCGGGCCTTTACCCTTGCGGCGAGGGTGCCGGATATGCCGGTGGCATCATGAGTGCCGCCACCGACGGCATCCGTTGCGCCAAAGCCCTCATTGCTGATCTCTAGTCCACTAAATAGCACTGCCCCCGAACTCCGCGAGAAGCTCGGGGGCAGTGCTTTTATTTCTTAAACCGCGCACCCTGGCGTTTTCTGCCCGAAGCGAACGTAGAGCCTTTGCGGGCCTGCGAGCGCAAGCGCTCAATCGTCTCGTCCTCAGTCGCACCCTCGAGCATCGCCCTAATCTGAACGACTGCATCGCGCAGACGCGCTGCCTCCTCGAAGTCCATGGCGGCAGAAGCATTGCGCATATCTTCCTCCATGGTTTCGACGATCCGCACAAGCTCGTCATGCGGCAGTTCTTCCAACTGCTCCGCAAGTGTCTGCTCGGGCGCCACCGTTTCCGGCACGCCGCCCTCGCCCGACTCATCAGGCGTATAGAATGCGCCATGGCCAAGAGAGTCGCCCTTCGAGCGCCCCTTGGAACCCACGGTTTTTTCGGCCTCGGCAATAAAACTTGAGATGTCGTTGATGGCCTTGCGCACTGTCTTGGGCACAATGCCATGCTCTTCGTTATATGCCATCTGAATCTCGCGACGGCGCTGCGTCTCCTCGATGGCCTCTCTCATCGAATCGGTCACAACGTCTGCATACATGATGACTTCGCCATCGGCGTTACGGGCCGCACGACCAATCGTCTGAATCAGCGAACGGCGGTTGCGCAAAAAGCCTTCCTTGTCGGCATCGAGAATCGCCACCAGCGAGACCTCGGGGAGGTCCAGGCCCTCGCGCAGCAGATTGATGCCCACCAGAACATCAATTTTGCCCTCGCGCAGCGTTCGCAGGATTTCGACACGGTCCATTGTCGCCGTATCGGAGTGCATGTAGTTGACCTTAATGCCAGCGTCGAGCAGGTGGTCGGTAAGGTCCTCTGCCATGCGTTTGGTCAGCGTGGTCACCAACACGCGTTCCTTGCGGGCCACACGCTCGCGAATCTCATCCTCGAGATCATCGATCTGGCCGCGGACCGGACGCACGTCAATTTTGGGATCGAGCAGGCCGGTCGGCCGAATGATCTGTTCAACATCGTTTTGGCTCACACGCAGCTCATAATCACCTGGCGTTGCCGAAACATAGATGAACTGGGGGATCCTCGCCTCAAACTCATCAAATCGGAGCGGTCGGTTATCGAGCGCCGAGGGCAGGCGAAAGCCGTGCTCCACCAAGGTCACCTTACGCGAGCGATCGCCCTCATGCATACCGCGAATCTGGGGCACTGTCACATGGCTCTCGTCGATGATGCAGAGCATATCCTTGGGAAAGTAATCAATCAAAGTAAAGGGTGGCTCGCCCGGCTTGCGGCCATCCAGATGGCGCGAGTAGTTCTCGATGCCGTTACAAAAACCCATTGTCTCGAGCATCTCAAGATCATAATCGGTGCGCTGCTGCAGACGCTGCGCCTCGAGCAACTTGTCGGTCGCTTTGAGCTCTGCCACACGCTTCTCGCACTCTTCGCTAATCGATTTAAGGGCTGCCTTGACCTTGGGTTTCTCGGTCACATAATGCGATGCCGGCCACACGGGAATAGCCTCGTATTCACGAAGCATCTCGCCGGTGACCTCATCGATTTCGGCGATAAGCTCGACCTCATCGCCAAAGAACTCAAACCGCAACGGGTGCTCGGCATAGGGCGGATACACGTCGACGACATCGCCACGCACGCGAAACGTACCGCGCGCCAGGTCATAATCATTGCGATCGTATTGAATATCGATGAGCGCATGGATAAAGTCATCACGCTCGAGCGGCACTTTCTTGTCGACATTCGGCGCCAGCCCCGCATAGTCCTCAGGAGAGCCAATACCATAGATACAGGAAACCGATGCAACGACGATCACATCGCGTCGAGAGAGCAACGAGGCGGTCGCCTGATGGCGCAGCATCTCGACTTCTTCGTTGATCGAAGAATCCTTCTCGATATATGTGTCGCTTTGCGGCACATACGCCTCGGGCTGATAGTAATCGTAATACGATACGAAATAGACTACGGAGTTATAGGGGAAAAACTCCTTGAGCTCGCTTGCAAGCTGAGCGGCAAGGGTCTTATTGGGAGCCATGACGAGCGTCGGTTTACCCAAGGCCTCAATGGTTTTGGCCATCGTAAAAGTCTTACCCGAACCAGTTACACCCAGCAAAACCTGATAACGGTCTCCGTCCCTCACGCCCTGCACAAGCGACTCAATGGCCTTGGGCTGGGAACCGGCAGGCTCATAGGGAGAAACGACTTCAAACGGCACCTCAGAGCCCTCAACGCCAAAGCGTTTAAGTTCACCGCCAACGCGTTCTACTTCAAATTCCGCCATGGATACTCCTAACTCATACATCTGCAGTATACGCAGGCGGTGGGCTTAGTCCTATACGAACCGATCGGGATAGAGAGTCTTATATCGAACCCAGGCATTATTGACGCGAATCAGATAAGCCTGCGTCTCGGGAAAGGTAATCGCGTTGTGAAGCGATGTGTCCTGCTGTGCCCAACCGTCCACATTACCCATGCCGGCGTTATATGCGGCAATAGCGCTGTCCGTCGACCCGTTAAAATACGTTAGAAGATACGAAAAATACGCACAGCCAAACTCGATGTTCGTAGCGGGATCGTTAAGGTTGTCGGCTGAATACTCACTACCATCGACAAGACCCAAGGCAATCATATCCTGGGCAGTCTCAGGCATCAGCTGCATCAATCCCCGAGCGCCTTGATTCGACTCAGCCACGGGATCCCAATTCGATTCAGACTTTATGACAGCACACACCAGATACGGATCAAGATTGTGCGAAATGCTCGATTGCTTTACATACACCTCGTAGTCAATCGGATACAAAGGCTTAAAGAAGGCGGCAGGGGCATACGAGTAGACGAGCGAAATAAGGCCGAAGACGAACACAACGGCAATTGGCGCCACGCGATACCACGTAAAGAAACGTGTCTTAGGCATCGGCCTCCTCCTTATCCGCTACATCCCCGAAGCCATGGCGCGCAAGCCATGCGTCCAGTTGTTCAAAGAGCGAGTTATTGCCTGCCGCATTATCGATTACCGTCGTAGCGAGAGTGCAAAGCGAAGCCTCATCAGGTTGGCATGCAGAGCGAGCATCAAAATCAGAGGACTTCATACCGCGATGAATGGCACGCTCGCGACGAACTGCTAAAGGAGCGCTGATAACCAGAATTTCATCAGCCAGGCCAAAGGCGTCCTCAAAACCAGTCGGGGCAGAAACCTCGACAACCGCAAAGGGATAACGGGGGGACGAAACCGTGCAGCAGACAGGATCGAGAATCCTCAGTGACAGCTGTTCGATGAGAACCGGATGAACGATGCCATTGAGCCGCGCAACTGTATCAGGAGAGGCGAAAGCTCGAAGGGCGAGGACATTGCGGCGAATGCCGCCCTCCCCGTCCAGAATGTCCCAACCGAATTCTTCCGCGAGGGCATTGACGATATCGGAGCCTGGCACATACAGCGATTTGGCAAGCTCATCCAGATCGATAAGCATGGCGCCATGAGATTTGAGATAGCGGCAGGCAGTCGACTTACCCGAAGCAATATTGCCCAAGACAAAAACGGTAAACATCAAGTCCTCCCTAACGCCAATGGGAGTTATTATCGCGCAAATACAAAAGAAGGACTCAAAATACAGCCAAACAGTAAGACAAGCTAAACGAAGGCGAGTTCTGTATTACAGCTCTCAATCAAACGCAAAAAAGGGGGAGGCCGCGAGGCCTCCCCCTTCTCAGTTCTAGCGCACGGCTCGGTGCCGTCCACCGGTCAGCGGCGCCCTGGCCTCCCACGGGCTGGCCCCGCAGTACTCTCGGCGCGATGGGGCTTAGCTTCCGGGTT
>JAGZWV010000083.1 GCA_018378775.1 Collinsella sp.
CGGCGTGCAGAAGGTGGACAAGCGCAACCGCAAGCAGTGGAAGCGCGTCACCGTCAGCGAGAACCCTTTGGGCACCAAGGCCATGCTGCTGAGCATGCGCGAGAGCTGGGCCGACGTGTGCAACGGGCTGCTGCCCGAGGGCGTGCGCATCGACCACCGCAGCCTTGAGGAACAGGGCATCGACCGCGTGCCCACCATCCACGAGGGGTACGCGGCCCGGGAGATGGAGAAACGAGGCCAGCCGTCCGACCGCATGGCCATCAACCGCGAGATCGGAGCCTCGAACCGCGACCTGGCCGAAGGCGACGCTGCCGTGGACGCCCTGCGCGCGCACCAGTCCGAACTCCGCCGGCTCCTGCGCGACATGGCCGACCGCGCCGCCCAAGCGTTCGACCGGATGCTGGAGAGCGTCCGCCGCGGCGTGGACCCGTCCGACGCGGTGGAGGCGATGCGGGACCGGGACGGCATCAACCTCATGATTCCCCGGAACGCCAAGGATTCCGACCGTCCCGTCTGGCATGCCTGGCTATACGACCGGCACGAGTGGGCGGCCATCCCCTCCCACGTCCTGCGGGAGGGAATGCGCACTGTGGGCCGCGTCCGCGCCGCCATCGGCACGGCCCTGCATCGTTGGCGGGACGCGCAGGCCGCCAGACGCGAGCGGATCGCCCGTTCCACGCCCGCCCAGGCGCCCCGCTTGGCCGACGTGGCCCGTCAGGCACGCGAGGACGCGGGACAACCGGCACACAGGCCCCATCCCGAACGGCAGGAGCAGCAGCAGGAGCGGCCCGTGAGCCTCGCCGCAGCGGCCAAGGAGGCCAAGGAGGCCAGCAAGCAGCTCAAACGGGAGCAGCGGCAGGAGCCGGAACCCGAGCCGGCACTCGAATGGAACCCGTGGGACCCGGCCGATCCCATGAACCTTGGCATGGGCGGAAGCCAAGGCTACGGCCTCGGCCTCTAGACGCGAGAGACCCCGGCCCTTGCCGCGCTCCGATTGCGCGGGAGGTACCGGGGTCAAGCGCCAGCCTAGTCGAAAAGCGGCACCTCGTTCTTGTGGGGCTCATTTCTGGCCTTTTCCTCGGCCTCGGCGGCACGCTCCTTACGGGCACGGTAGCAGCGTTGCCGCACAGCGCCTTGGCTCATGTTGAAGTGCTCGGCGGTCTGCGGCCATGTGTGCCCCTCGTCGTCGTGGTAGGCGCGCACGGCCTCGCGCGTCGCGGCCTGTTCATCGATCCAGTCCTCCCGAGTCTGGGAGTTCCAACTTTTCACGGTGCGAATGGACACGCCATACATTTCGGCGACTACTCTCGCTGGAAGCGGGCGCTTCTTGCGAATTGTCTTATATGTCATCGGCATTTCTCAAGCACCTCCTGCTCATACCTAGCCAGCATTTCCGTACGTTTAGTCAATCGAGCCTCGCCTGACTTTTTCCCTCGGGCGCTTTGAATGGTGATGAATGTGGCTGCGTTGGCAATGGCACCGTCGCGCCACATGCAACTGCGCGTGATGATCCATTTGTGGATGCTCTTGGCGATGTCCTCCACCTCGCGGGCGGGCAGCGGCGCGGGGAACTCGGTGTTGAGTTCGTGGCAGGTGCATCGCACGTACAGGCGCAGCTCTTCGCTGCTTGCCTCCGAGCGGTCGGGCAGCCGCCTCACGTAGCGGTAGGCGAGCGTGCGGGCCTTGTCGAAGAGCGCGCAGTTGCGGCCGAGGCCGACCGTCTGCGCCCTCTTGGTGCGCCTCCACGATGCCGGAGGCATGTCCCCGGCATCCTCCAGCGCCGCGCGCAGGTCATCGAGGTCGTAGGTGTCGTGTTCCACGATCTCGCTCGCCCAGGCGGGGTGCTCGGGGTTCTTCATCAGCAGCCCCGCGTAGCCCATGTCGCCGTCGCAGGAGCGGCGCAGCCCCTCCGTTGCAGCGTGCAGGAGCTTCAGCGGCCTGAGCCGGGCCATGTCGGTGCGGGGCACGGGGTAGGTCAGCACCCAGCCCGCGTGAGCGTGCCCGTTGGCCGGGTTCTCCGCGATCCAGTTCGGCAGCATCCCACGGTGCCCCCACAGGGCCATCGCCTTGGCGTTCGCGTCGTCGATGTCCACCACGATCGTGTTCACCAGCGCCGAGGGGTTCGCCTCGATGTGCTTGCATCTGAGCGCGTCCGCGCGGCTCCGCCGCCGCAGCGCGGCGTAGTCGTCGTCGCAGCACAGCGGACGCCGGGGCAGCCACCAGCCCTCGAACGTGCGCGACAGCTCAAGCGTCGGCTGCGAATACTCGTCAGACATGGCTACAGCATACCTCACTTATGTGCAGTGAACAACCGTGCATCGAACCAAGTCAGATAATTCAGCCCAGCAAAGCGAGGGCTGAGCTGCTGGTTAGAACCACTCTTCCTTTTGTGCTCCTGTCCGGTGTTCGATGCGCTGGGGGTCGGGCGTGAAGCTTTGCGGTTGGGCGTGGGCTGGCTGTGGTGCGGTGGCTTGCACGGTTCGCGATGCCGCCGCTGCCGCGCCTGTTGTGGTTTCGGACCTTGGCAATCTGGGGATGCGCCGGTCGACTACGTCGATGACTCTCATGTCCACGTTGCCGCCGCGGGACGGGTCGTAGACCGAGATGATGCCGTTCAGACCATCCGAGAACGTCTGCCGTCCTTCGTCGTCGTACGCGCCGCCGTGCGCTTTTTCCACTATCGCTCCGGTCTCCACGAGCCTTTTGGTGCGGGCGTTGCGCTCCTGTTTGGCTTGTTTGGCCCTGACCATGCGCTGGTGCTCCCGGATGCGCTTGATCTTGTTCTCGTCGTCCTCGATCTGCTGCGCGAAGCTCTTCGGCATCTCGTTTCCTCCAATCGGTTCAATCATCGTCCGTTATCCGAGGATTATAATCGACGGCACAAGGCAGGACGGAGGACACGGAAGACACGTCGTGGACGTTCCCCGCGTGTCCGATCGCGGCCCGTCCCTCCGCCATGCGGAGGGCGCACTTAATGCTACCGGAGGTAGCATTGTGTCAGTGCGCTCTCCCGAGGGGGCCAAGGGCTCCTCCCTTGACGATCCCGCCCCTGCCCGGGGAGGGCCACAGGGCTCCGCCCTTTGGATTCCCGCCCTGCCGGGGGCGCCTCCCGGCGGGCTCAAGGGGCCTCGGGCCGGCCCCTTGAGAATCCCCGTGCCCGCACGCGTGGAAGGAGGTCGCCGTGGCGATCTACTCGTTGAACATCTCCAGCGCGTCCAGCGCCGTGGCCGCGTTGTCGTACATCACGTCGATGCGCGTGCGGGACGACGCGAGGGGCGAGACCTATTCCGGGTTCGGGCGCAGGGAGCGCGTGGCCCATGTGGCGACGCTCCTGCCCGAGGGCGCGCCCAGCGGCTACGCGGATCCGGAGCGCCTGTTCAACGCCGCCCAGGCGGCGGAGCGCGGCACGGGCGTGGCCGCGAAGAAGATCATGGTGGCCCTGCCGCGCGAGCTGGACGAGGGGCAGCGCGTCCTGGCGGTGGAACGGTTCATCCGGGAGAACCTGACCGCCGGCGGGTACGCGGCGACCTACGCGATCCATTTGGACCGCGAGGGGAGGAACCCGCACGCGCACATCCTCGTCGCCAACCGCAGGATCGACCCTCGGACCGGGGAATGGGCGCGGCTCAAGCAGAAGACCACGTTCGCGCTGGACGGGAACGGCCAGCGCATCCCGGTCATCGACCCGGAGACCGGCGTGCAGAAGGTGGACAAGCGCAACCGCAAGCAGTGGAAGCGCGTCACCGTCAGCGAGAACCCTTTGGGCACCAAGGCCATGCTGCTGAGCATGCG
>JAGZWV010000084.1 GCA_018378775.1 Collinsella sp.
ACAACGAATTACGTGTCGGGAATTGGCCAAAATCGTTCAAAATGAGGGTTCAGAATTTGTGATGGCAGATCTATCTGTGGAATGTAGGGCGGCCCCGCTGCGGGGTTTTCCGCTGCGAGGCCGCTCGTGATCTACGCCGGAGTTTGTCGTAGACGTTTCTACTTGGCAAACAGGTTCTTGAGGTTGAACTCGGCCTGAACCGTGC
The DNA here is from genome assembly GCA_018378775.1 of Collinsella sp. GTDB lineage: Bacteria > Actinomycetota > Coriobacteriia > Coriobacteriales > Coriobacteriaceae > Collinsella. The sequence goes on from JAGZWV010000084.1 coordinate 206, forward strand.
GGAGCATGAGGTCGGTGTCGTCGAGGCCCAGATGCTGCTCGTTGGCGTCGGCGGCGAGGGTTCCACGGCGGCGCGCCCAGTTCTCGAGCGCGGCGGGCGCGGATTCGCGGGGGAGCGAGCGGACGTCGGCATCCAGGCTGCGGCAGATCTGGCGCGAGTCGATGACGATGATCTTGCCGGCGCGGCGTGCCTCGGCGTAACCGTCCAGGTGGATCTTGAACCAACTGTCCTCAAAGGCGGCGTTATGCGCCATGTACGGGTATTTCTTCATAAGCTTGAGCAGCTGCTTCTGCAATTCCTTGTTCTCGCGGAACGGCTTTTTGCCGTCAATGTCGTCCCAGGTGATGTGGTGGATATTCGACAACGGCACATCCTCGCCGCGGTAGATGTCGGGCAGGCCACAGTAGTGTGCCTCGGCGTCATGCGGCACGGCGTCGCTGGTGAGATCCATGATCTCCCAGCCCACGTTGATGATATAGCCGCGCTCGGGTGCACGGCCGGTGGTCTCGATGTCGATACCGAGCACGGTGCCCTGGATGGGCTTGCGGGCGTAGGCCACGCCGAGCGCGTCGCGGTCGCCGCGGATCTCGCGCATGACCGACGCGGCGGTGCGCTTTTGCATCTTACCGATGGCGGCGCAGGTGTCGGCATCGGACAGGCCGCGCGAAAGCGTCGCGGGCGTCACGTTGCGCAGGCGTGCCTCGCCAATCTGGTCGCACAGGTCGCGGTTGCGGTCAGCCAGGTCGCGCACGGTGGCAAAGTCGAAGCTGGGGTCGCCCTCGGCGGTAAAGTACTCGGTTTCGAGCACCTTAAGGGCCTCCTCGCCCTTCTGGCGCTCGGACTCCATGGCGCCGTGATCGCCATAGATAAACATGGGAATAAACGGCTGGCGCTCGTATTCGAGTGCTTGTGAAACGTTCATATAACTGCTCCTTGGACGGGCCGCACCGCGCGGCTCGGGTTCATTGAGATGTGGCGAGATGATAGTTTACCATGGGCAACTATTGGCATCGCGCCTAGGACAACTACAATACCCTAGTTGACCGCTAGGACTTTTACAATGCTGCCGAAAGACACGAAAGGTTCCATCCGTCATGGATTTGCTGATTGATATTCTGCTTGACGCCGGCAAGGACACGCTCTCGCTGGTGCCATTCTTGTTGGTGACGTATCTGGCTCTCGAGACCTTGGAGCACGTCGCGGGTGACCGCGTTAACGGGGCCATCAAGCGCGCCGGCGCCGCGGGTCCCGTGGTTGGCTCGTTGCTGGGCATGGTGCCGCAGTGCGGCTTTTCGGCAATGGCGGCCACACTGTACGCCGGTCGCGTCGTGACCTTGGGCACGTTGGTGGCGGTGTTCCTTTCGACCTCCGATGAGATGCTGCCGCTGTTGCTCGCCGAGCAGGTGCCCGTGCAGACCATGGCGATGCTTTTGGCTTCGAAGGCACTGATCGCGCTGGTCACGGGCTTTATCGTGGACGCCGCCATTCGCGGCCTGCGTCGTAACGCTCGCGCGCATGCGGCGATTCGCCGTACCGTGCTGGGAACCGCGGCCAACCCGGCCCACGTGAACTGCGCGCACGACGACCACACTGGCGGTGACATCATCGACGAGGTGGCCGAGGCGGGCGTGAGCGCCGATCACATCCATGAGCTGTGCGAGCGCGACCATTGCGGTTGCGATGAAGACGAGGACGAGCACGAACACGGACATGGCCACGATCACGGTCATGAGGACGAGCATGAACACCATGATGGCCACGGTCACTCCCGCTCTCACGAGGGCGCGCCCCTCCTGTCGATTATTCGCAGCGCCATCTCGCACACCGTGCAGGTATCGGTATTCATTTTTCTGGTGACGCTGATTCTGGTCGCCGTGCTCGAGACCTTCGGCGAGTCCGCGATCGAGCAGTTCCTGCGTGGCAACGAGACGCTCGCCGTCCTGGGTTCGGCGCTTGTCGGCCTGATTCCCAACTGCTCGGCCAGCGTCGTCATCACACAACTGTACCTGGAAGGCGCGCTGCAGCTGGCCCCGATGCTCGCCGGCACGCTCATCTCTGCTGGTGTGGGCTACCTGGTGCTGTTCCGCACCAACCGCAGCGCCCGCGAAAACGTCCTGTTCCTGATCATGATGTACGTCATCGGTGCCGGCTGGGGCCTCATCCTCTCCGCCGTTGGCCTTTAAGTAGATTATTGGGACATGTCTTACGATCTACCCCTGTGACCAGGGTATTTCCGCTGCCAAAACAAAAAGGTAGATTTCCGGGCATGTCCCGAAAATCTACCTTGGTTAGCGCAGCAGCTCGGTGAGGTTGCGCTTAAAGCGGGCCCGGTCTTCGCTGGTAAATGCCGCCGGTCCGCGAGTGCGTCCCCCGGCGCGGCGTACCTTCTTTTCCTCGTGGCGAATAAACAGCTGCATGTCGATAGTCGCCTTGTCGTACACGCGCCCGCGCACGCCGATGGCGGCGGCATCGCGCCCGAGCACCATGCTCGCCAAGCCAATGTCCTGCGTCACGACCACGTCGCCCGCCTGCAGGCGTTCGACAATGGCAAAGTCGGCGCTGTCGGCGCCCACGCTCACATCGAGCGTCGTGACCCAAAATCCGCGTCGCGCGTGCTCAGCATCGCGCGGGTCGTCGCGGCGAATGTGCCGTTCTAGGTTTTGCGTGCTGTTGCCGGCGATAACAACGGCGACGCCCGCCCGCTGCGCGCAGTCAATCGACTCGCGCGTGACCGGGCAGGCGTCTGCATCAATAAAGAGCGTTCGTGGCATCTAGTGCACCAGTTTGCCAAATTGAATAGCACGAACAATCAGCGTTACGCCAAACACCAGCAGTGCGGCGCCGCTAAAGATGACGAGCATCTTGGCCGACCACAGCGGATAGATAAACACGAACATGCCGGCGATGATGGAGAGTGCGCCGCTCAGGATGGCGAGGGCGCGGTTGGACGAAAGCTCGGACTCCAGAATGGACATGACACCTTCGACAATCCAACCAAAGCCGGCCACGATAACCACCATCGTGGTGAGCGTCGCGGTCGAGAAGGCCTGGTTGCGCAGGATTATGGCGCCGCCCAAGATAATGAGTAGGTTGGAGATGATGCTCGTCACGCGCCAGCCGGTGGGCAGCAGCGGCTCAAAAATGGCAGTGAACAGCCTGATGGCAGCAGTGATTACAAAGTAAAAACCCAGGACAGTCGTCAAAAAGACGAGGGACTTGGCGGGTGCAAAAAGCAGCGCGATACCAGCAATGAGCGCTAAGACGCCCGTGATGGCGTAAATCCAGCGCACGGCCTTGACGGCTTTGCCCGCCATGCTTTTCTCGTCAAATCCAAACTGGCTCGATTTTTGGTCATCGTTCTTAAAGATGCCCATAATGTCTCCTTTCCGTGCGGCGTAAGCCTTGATCGTTACAACCAGTATCGCCTAAAGACGCTGGCGTATGGGTCGGAGGGGGGTGCGGACAGAAAGTTGGACCGTGAAGCGGTCCGGACTGGAGGTTCGCATGTACAGCAGGGAGAAGGTCGAGCTCTTCCTCCTGGCGACGGA
>JAGZWV010000085.1 GCA_018378775.1 Collinsella sp.
CTTCTTGACCATGAGTCCCACGTAGTCGGTGCGGTACGGCGTCGAGAAATCCCAGCTCTTCTTGCGCTCGTCGGTGATGGTGTAGGTCGCCGCGACCACATCGAGCTGGCCGTTATCGATCAGCGGGCCGCGCGTCTTGGGTGTTACGTCGGTAAACTCGACAAGCTCCTGGGCGCGGGCCTCCTTGTAGCTCACGCCAAAGACGGCAGCGGCGATCTGGTAGCACAAATCGACTTCCATGCCCTCAAAGCGGCCCTTGGCGGTGTCGTAATAGCCGTAGCCGGGAACATCCTTCTTAACGCCGGCATTCAGATGGCCACGCGACTTGATGGCCGCAAGCTTGGATCCCCCGTCGGAGCCCTCGCCGCTGGTGGAGTTGCCGCAACCGGTAAACGTGGTCCCCGTCAGCGCGAGCATGCCGGCACCAGCCAGCTGCAAAAAGTGACGGCGCGACACGGCCGCCCTCGTCATATCCGTCATGTCCATCACCGCGCCTAGTGCAGAATCTTGGACAGGAACTCGCGGCAACGCGGGTTCTCGGGGTTATCGAAGAAGTGCTCGGGCGTGCCCTCCTCCAGAATGCGGCCGTCCTCCATAAAGATGACGCGGTCGGCCACCTGACGCGCAAAGCCCATCTCGTGCGTCACGCAAATCATGGTGATGTCCTCCTGCGCGAGCTCGATCATGACGTCCAGAACTTCCTGGACCATCTCGGGGTCGAGTGCCGAGGTCGGCTCGTCAAACAGGATGATGGGCTGCTTGGTGCACAGGGCACGGGCGATGGCGATGCGCTGCTGCTGACCGCCCGAGAGATTCTGCGGATACTCGCCGGCCTTATGCGCCATGCCGACACGCTTGAGCGCGGCGATAGCGATCTCGGTCGCCTCCTCCTTGCTCTTCTTTTGCAGTTTGATGGGCGCGAGCGTCAGGTTGCCCAGCACCGTCATGTTGGGATACAGGTTGAACTGCTGAAACACCATGGAGCTGTACTTGCGAGCCATCTCCAGGTGGTTCTTTTTGGTGAGCGGCGTACCGTCGATGACGACCTCGCCCGACGTGGGCTCCTCCAGATAATCGACGCAACGGATGAGCGTCGACTTACCCGAACCGGAAGGCCCGATCATTACGAGCTTCTCGCCGCGCTTGACGGTGAGGTTGATATCTTTGAGCACATGCAGGTCGCCAAAGTACTTGTTGAGATGCTTGATCTCGATCATGTCTGCCATGAATGTCCCTTCCCTGCGTTTACACGAGTTGAACTATTGTACGGAAAGAACCACGTTTCCGCAGCCCACACTACATTCCCGTAAAGAACCCGCAACCTTTAACCCACTCATTGGGGACAGACTTAAATGAGTACCCGCTCATTGGGTGCTCATTTAAGCCTGTCCCCAATGAGTACCCAGCCAAAAAAGGGGCGCGACCGCAATGGTCACGCCCCTCAGCATCGGCTATGTGTCGGCCGGCGCTTACGCCAATTTTGCACCGACGATCTTTGCCGCGGCCGGCTTATCGAAGTTGCCGCCGGTGGCCTTGCCCAGAGCGCCCATGACCTGGCCCATCTGCTTCTTAGAGGTCGCGCCCAGCTCGGCGATGACCTGCTCGATCAGGGCCTCGAGCTCCTCGCCCGAAACCTGCGCGGGCAGCAGACTCTCCAGAATCTTGACCTGCTCGGTCAGGTTGTCGGTACGGTCCTGGTCGGTGCCGGCCTTGATGGACATCTCCAGCGTCTCGCTCGTCTGCTTAATCAGACGCTTGATCATGCTGTTGACGTCTTCCTCGGTCACATCACGACGCTCGTTAACCTCGATGTTCTTCACCTCGGCCTTAACCTGGCGAATGATAGACAGGCGAACCTTGTCCTTGGCCTTCATGGCCGAAATCATTTCCTTCTGCAGCTCTTCGTTGGTCATCTGCAAATCCTCCTCAATAGTGCGGGCGGCACTCGCACGAGCGCCGCCCCATGATTACTCAGTCGTCGACGAATCGTCGGTCGAACTCTTGGTGACGCCCTTCAGGCTGACGTTGTACGGCACGTCCTTGGGCATGGGGTTAACGGTGATGTCGGCGTCCTTCTTGTACTGCTCCAGCCACTCGCTGTACGCAGTGCTTGCCGCCTGCGTCTTCACCACGTTGGAGACGTACTTCTTGATGTCCTTGGGCACCTGCTTAATGTCATCGACCTGATTATCGACATGGAAGTAGTCGGTGCACTTGATGATGTGATAACCATAGGTCGACTCGACGACGTCGCTCACATCGCCCTTGTTGAGTCCCTCGAGCGCCGCCTGGTAGCTGTCGACGAAGGTGGTGAGCTTGTCCCAGCCCACATCGCCCTTCTTCTCCTTGGAGCCGGTGTCGTCGGAATACTGCTCCACGGCGTCCTCAAAGCTCAGCTCGCCGGAGTTGATCTTGTCCAGGCACTCCTGTGCCTTGGCCTTGGCGGCGGCCTTGTCCTCGTCGGAAGCGTCGGAATCGACCTTGATCAGGATATTCGACGAACGACGGGCATCGTTGTAGTTGGACAGGTTCTCATTGATGTAATCGACAATCTCGCTGTCCTTGGGCTTGCTGGTGGGTGCCACGGCATCCTTGAGCTTCTGCTGCGCCAGGCTCTCCTTGAGCGAATCCTTGTAGGTGTCCTCGGTGTAGCCGTAGGTCTTAAGGGTCTTCTTGAAAGCCTTAGCGCCGCCGGCACTCTTGCAGGCGTCCTTCCAGGCCTTCTCTACCTCCTCGTCCGAGACGGTCACGCCGTTTTCCTTCTGCGCTTGCTGAAGCAGAATCTGCTGCGTGTAGGAGTCGATGAGCTGTTTGCGGTACTTCTTGGGTGTGAGGTCGTTGTCGACCAGGTACTGTGCCCAGTCCTTGTCCTTGGTGTAGCCGTAGGACGTGCGCATGCTCATGATCTGCTTGGTCACGGTGTCCTCGGTGAGGTTGGTGCCGTTGATAGTGGCAGCAACACCGCCGGTCAGCTTGTAGCCCGAGGTGTCCTCGGCCTGCGACATAAGGCCGGAGCACGCCATCGCCGAGACGGAAAGCAGCATCGCCAGCACGCCGATGACCACCAGGACGATCTTGACGGTCTTAGACACGTACGTCTTGCGCTGCTTCTTGCGAGAGCTGGAGGCAGCGCGGGCCTGCTGCTCGGGCGTCGGCGCGGCCTCGGAGTTCTTTTTCTTATTTGCCATAGTTGGCCTTTCGCATAACGAATCGAACAAACGCCATTGTGTCACAACGCAGCCCCCGCGGCACGCTTGGTGCATTGGGGACAGGTTAATCTGCACCATTTTGGTGCAAAGGGGACAGCTCTGACAGCCGGCAGTTAGGGACAGTCCCCAAGTGCCGACTCATCCCCACCTTAGAAGTGGCGGCGGATGGCGTCGACCATGCCCTGGGGCGTGGTCTGGCCGAGCACGTCGGCTGCGGCATCGGCGTCCATAAAGATATTCATGAGCGCCTGCAGAGCCTCGACCTGGCCGCCCGGCTCGGCGATGCCCAGATTGATGACGATCTGCGCCGGCACCGGAGCGCCCATGCCAGCCATAGCGTTAAATGTCACGGGCGCGGCGGGCTTCACCACCGCGATATAGGGCTTGGCCACAAACCCCGGATCGGTATGCGGAATGGCAATGTTTGCCGCCGGCATCATCTAGTCACCTGCGACGTTCTTGAATGACCAGTCGTTAAAGACCGTTCCCGATGACTACCCAAAACAAAAGGTGGCCACGCGCGCCTTGGCGCCAATGACCACCCTGACTACTCGGCTAAATTGTACTGTGCGCCGCTAGCCGCGAGGCGCGTCAATTGCGACCTTGCCGCTCTCCAGCACGTG
>JAGZWV010000086.1 GCA_018378775.1 Collinsella sp.
GGAATTTCTCGGGGCCGCCTCTCGGCGGCCTTGCGAAAAACAAATCCAAGTTAGACCATTTCAAATGGTTCGATGTCTGCCCGGATGCGACACTTGAAGCGTCCATCCTCGCAGTATCCGGTTCTCAAGGTGCACGCCCCGCGGCTCATCCGGTCCGACCGGGCCGCGCGGCAAGGAGATATATTGCCAGACCGGAGGGGCCCCGGGGGCGGGAATCGCGCACTCCATATTTTGTTCACAAATGAATAGATCCCTCAGTCGCGTCACTGAGGTTAAAACTGAAGCATTGGCTTCTGATATTGGCGATGACCAGCTGTTTTATGAGTATTGAGACATCAGTCATCTCTGGAGCGCTACTTTACTCCAAAGGCATCAGCTATTTGTTTCCCATCGGTAAAAGGCGGGTTTTGTTCGCCAAGCGTTCTTATATATAGATAGATACGGGTTCGAACCCGTGCACCGGCAACAAAAAAGACGGCCAACCGAAGTTGACCGTCTCAACAATCTTTGGGTGGGCCGTCAGGGGTTCGAACCCTGGACCTTGGGATTAAAAGTCCCCTGCTCTGCCAGCTGAGCTAACGGCCCGCGGGTGGCATTGTACCACGGTCTGAAACCGACACCTAGCGCGAGATGGCAGCTAGCGTTCTCGTCATAGAGCGTATCGTAGAACAGAACACCACTTTCGCGGATCGGCGTGTTCTTGGAAATGAGCGCGACCTCTCCCAGGTGAGCAGCGCCCTCGTCCGTATCGATGATACTTGCAAGCGTTGCCTTGCCCACGCGGGCGTCGTAGTCCACCACGCGGCCGCCCTCGAACTTAATCCAAAAATCGTCGACTTTATTGCCGTGGTGGATGAGCGGCATGGCCGAGTACACGATACCGTCGGCGCGCATGCGATCGGGCGAAGTGAAGACTTCCTCGGTGGGAATGTTGGGGAAGAAGGGGTGCCCATCGGGCGTCTTGCCCTTGCCGCCGGCCCACTCGTGACCCTTCGTCATGCCAATCGTCAGATCGGTTCCATTTGCCGCGGTGTAATGCAGGCAGTCGAAACGATTGCCGTTCAGGAAACGCAGGTTCTTTTCGAATGCGGCGTCATGGAGCTCCCAGTCGCTCTCTGGGTCCTGGCCATCGGCGCGAGCGGTGTGCAGAATCGCATTCCACAGCTTATAGATTGCGACCTCATCGGCGTCTCCCGGGAACACCTCGCGCGCCCAAGCCACGACCGGAGCGCCGGCGATGCACCACGGATTGATGTTGTAATCCAGTCCACGGCGGAAAACTTTGCACTGCGTGTTCTTTGCCTTAGAAGCTGCAGCGGGCTTAGCGGGATCGATGCCCTTAAGGGCGGCGGGGTCCGCACCCTCGATAAAGATAAAGCAGGCACCGTCCTGGGCCAGGGAATCCAGCTGCAGGCGCTTCCACTCGGGCGTCTGCTCAAAATAGCTTTTCTCGACATGCTCGTACGTGAGCCTCGTCACGGCATCATCGGCCCAGATGACCGTCACGTGACCGGCGCCGGCAGCATAGGCCTCCGCGACCACCACGCGCGCAAACGGCGCGCACTCAACCGGAGACTGAACGACGACTTCCTGGCCGGGCTTAACGTTTACGCCCTTGCGGACAACCAGGCGCGCATAGTTTTTAATCTTGGGCTCCAGGGACTTCATACCCTCCAGGGCCTCTTCGACCGTCAGGGCAGCTCGAATCATGTGCCACTCCATCTATCTATAGAACAGTAAAAAGGCGCGCCGCAAAAACGACGCGCCTTATATCTTAGCGATAAGTATGTATGCAAACGCTACTTCTTCTTGGAGTCCTTCTTGTCCTCCTCGGCAGCTGCGCGCTCGATAAGAGCGTTGAGCTTGTTCTCGGACATGCCCTCGGCCTGCGCGCGGTACATGTTGCGCAAGGGACGAATACGAGCGAAGTCGTAGATAAAGTCACCTAGGATGATGACATAGGACAAAACGATGCCGACCATCTGGACAGGGCTGGACACCATGCCAGCGGGAGCGAAGTACAGCGAGGCCCAAATTGCCACGACGAGCACCATGCCAATGGCGAGCACAATCCACCAGATGCGACGGCGCTTGGTGTAGTCCTCGTCCTGCTTGAGGAGGATATTCGACACCGTATAGATGCGATCCTCGCGGGCGCGCTGCTTAGCCTTGCGGGCGCGCTTCTCCTCTTTAGAGAGGCCCTCGAGGTTCTCGCCCTTCTCGAGCTCTTTGCGGCGTGCCTTAGACGAAGCCGGCACGACGCGAACGGAGCTCGCTGCTTGGCGGGCGGGCTTAGCAGATGCGGCAGACTTGCGCGCAACCCCGGTAACTTCGTGGGATTGCGTGCGCTTGTTCGTGGCGCTACGGGTACTCACTTATGCGTTCTCCTTCATGCTTGTGAACTGGGAGCCCGTGATGATCTGGAAGGCCTCGCGATAGCGCTCGGACGTGCCATCGATGACCTCGGCGGGCAGGTGCGGGGTCTCCCCCGTCATATCCCAGTTGGCCTTGAGCCAATTGCGGACGAATTGCTTGTCGTAGCTAGGCTGGATCTTGCCCTCCTCGTAGCTGGCAGCAGGCCAGAAACGGCTGGAGTCGGGCGTGAGGCACTCGTCGATCAGCGTGACCTTGCCATCGATGACACCAAACTCGAACTTGGTGTCGGCAATGATGATGCCACGGGTCGCGGCGTACTCGGCAGCGGCCTTGTAGATCTTGAGGGAAAGGTCACGAATCTGCGTGGCGATGTCCTCGCCCACGATCTCGCAGCAACGCTCGAACGAGATGTTCTCGTCGTGGTCACCGATCTCGGCCTTCGTGGACGGCGTGAACAACGGCTCGGGAAGCTTGGAAGCCTCGGTCAGGCCCTCAGGCAGCTGGATGCCGCAGACGGTGCCGTTCTCGTCGTAGGTCTTCTTGCCCGAACCGGTCAGATAGCCGCGGACGATGCACTCGATAGGAATCGTCTGGGCCTTCTTAACCAGCATGGCGCGGCCAGCGAGGTAGTCACGATACTCAGCAAACTCCTCGGGGAAATCCGCCGGGTCGATGGAAACGAGATGGTTGGGGACGATGTCGGCAAACTTATCGAACCAGAATGCCGAGATGCGATTGAGCACCTCTCCCTTAAACGGAATCTCGTCGGGAAGAATAAAGTCGAACGCAGAAATGCGGTCGGTGGCGACCATCAGCAGGTTTTCACCGGCATCGTAAATATCACGAACCTTGCCACGGGAATCCGGACGACGCTCCATCGTTGTCACGTGAGTCACTCCTTACCTAAATACGACAGAAATGCGGGTTCTTTCCCGCATGTTTTCGCAAACTCGGAGCGGCAGGGACGCGGCCCCTCCTTCACCGAATAGCGAAAAGCTAGTGCTCCATTGTAGTAGATGCCGCGTCCGCCGTGTGCTCGCGGGGCAGATGAATTGTAAAAGTCGTACCCTTTCCAAGCTCCGACTCCACGGATATGTAGCCATGGTGACGCTCGACGATCTGCTTGGTCACGGCGAGGCCGACGCCCAGGCCGCCAGCTTCGCGGGCGCGGCTGGCATCGGCGCGCCAAAACCGCCCGAAAATGCGCGACAGATCGTCCTTGGCAATACCGATACCGGTATCAGAAACGGCAATGCTGACGTGCCTGCGGTCACTGAGCACCGACACCACGACCCAACCGCCCTCGGGGGTGTAGCGCATGGCGTTGCTCATGAGGTTGATAACACATTGCGTGATCATGTCGGGATCGGCCTCGACGACATCGTCGTGCCCTTGGGTTTCATCTGCAAAGCGAAGACGAAGGTCACGGTCGGCAAACAGACGCTCCTGGCCGTTCACAATCGATCGCACGAACGGAACCATGTCCACCGGTTCTAGATTGAGCGGAGCCGTGCTGTTTTCCATACGCGATAGGTCGAGCATCTGCTGCACCAGACGAGCCAGGCGACGCGTCTCGGAAGC
>JAGZWV010000087.1 GCA_018378775.1 Collinsella sp.
TGGGCGCTGGCGATGTTGGCGGCTGCCATGGTGGGATCGCGCATGACTGCGGCCTTCTGCAGGTCCTTGATCATCTGCTCGTCTTCTTGCGAGGCGGCGATGGAGTTGACGCCAAAGCTCACGATCTCGACGCCACGTAGGTCGCGCCAGTCGGCGGAGAGGACTTCGTTGAGCGCGCGGGCGAGCTCGGTGGTGTGACCGGGGATGGCGCTGTAGCGAATGCCCATCTCCGAGATCTTGGCAAAGGCGGGCTGCAGGGCGGTGAGCAGCTCGGACTTAAGCTGGCTGTCGATCTTATCGCGCGTGTAGCTATCGGTCACGTTGCCGCACACATTGGTGTAGAACAGCAGCGGGTTGGTGATGCGGTACGAATACTCGCCGTTGCAGCGCACGGAGATGTCGACGTCCAGACCAATGTTGTTGTCGACCACGCGGAAGGGCACGGGCGAGGCGGTGCCGTACTTGTTGCCGATGATTTCCTTGGTGTTGATGAAGTAGACACGCTGGTCCTTGCCCGCGTCGCCGCCAAAAGTAAAGCGGCTGCCGATATTGGCGAAGGTCTCCTTGATGGAATCGCCCAGGTTGCCGCTAAAGACGCTCGGCTCGCTGCCGGTGTCAAAGACGAACTCACCGGGCTCCAGCGCGACTTCGATGATCTTGCCGTTTTGCACCACGAGCATGCCCTGGCCGTCGTTGACGGCGATGACCGAGCCGTTGGAGATGACGTTGTCCTCGCCGCGCGTGTTGGAGCTGCGGCCGCCGGTGCGCTTGCTGCCCTTGCAGGCCAAGACGTCAGCGGGCATCGATTCGCAGTAGATAAATTCCTTCCACTGGTCGGCCATGACGCCGCCGGCAGCACCCAATCCAGCTTTCAAGAGTCCCATGGTGATCTTCCTTTCTCGTCAAAGGCCGGGTGGTATTGGTCAGGATGGTTAATCGTCCTTGTCGTCCTTCATGACAACGGTGGTCTCGGTGTGGCTGAAGGTGTCGTGCTTCTCGGTCAGGTCGAGCTCGCCACAGTAGCAATCGGCGTGGGTGGCCTCGTTGGCCGTCTTGAGCTGGCCCACCAGCAGCACGTCTGCGATGACCACGATGATCAGCGGCGCGACGATGTTGATGAGGATGCCCTCGATATCAAAGGTGAGGTAATCCGGATCGAAGGCGTTCTCACCCATGAAGAGGATCTGGGAGAGGACAAATCCGATCACAAAGAACAGCACCGAGGCGATAGCGAGCTTGGGCTTGGAGCAAGGAAGCTCGCCGACCATACGGCCGGTTTGGCCGTTCATGGCAAACAGGTAGCTCTTGCCGTTCCACGAGGTGGAAAGCATCCACACGGGGAACAGGGCATAGTCGCTGTCTTCCCAGGTGTAGTCGAGCTGCTTGCTTTCGACCGTGGCATCGTCATATTCGTCGACGACGGTTTCGCGCAGGGCCGAGATCGTGCTTTCCTCCATGCGGCGTTCGGCGCGCGCCTTGCAGGTTTCGCAGTCCTCGTCGTAGCGGTTGGCGATGTAGCCGGGCATATACGCGACCGAAAACGGGCGCAGGGCATCGTAGTCAAACGGCTCGATGGCGTCCATGTGGCCGTCGGGCATCTTGGACGATCCGTCGACGGGCACGCGCTTAAACGAGATGTTTCCCTTGCGGTAGGCGTCGTAGTGGTCGGTGGTCGTGACGGTGCGGTCGGATTCCTCGGTCACGGTCTCGTTGGTCGCATCAAAGTACACTTCGCCGTCCACGCGGGCGCCGTAAAGCCAAAACGGCACGTAGACGCCTTGGACTTCGTCGATGTGGTTGCCGGTGACAAAGCTCTTGGGCAGCAGGATCTTGCCCTTGTAGTGCTCTTTGAGCGCGGCCATAACGTCGTCGCGGCCGAGCTTAAACGGAATCACCAGGTCGGGTGAGAAGTCGCCCGAGAGCTGACCGGGTGCCACGGCGGGGTTGCCGCAGTACGGGCAGGTGGTAACGGCGACGGTGCCGTCGGACACGAGCTCGGCGCCGCACGACGAGCAGATGTAGCCAGCGTTTTGAGCCAGCTCCTGCACAGCATCGTCGACAGCAGGCTTGGGGGCCGCGGCTGCGGCATCGGCTTTGGCATCTGCCTTGTCCTGGCGCTCGCGATAGAGGGCCTCGACTTCTTCGACTTCAAAACGCGAATCGCAGTAGTCGCAGACGAGCTTTTGCTCGGCACTGGCAAAGTGAAGGGGGCCGCCACACGCGGGGCACTGGTAGTTGACGCTCTCGAAGGCCATGATCGGTCCTTTCCGTGCCGGAGGCTATGCGCCGATGGCGCCACCACAGTATTCGCAGCGCCCACTGGCATCGGGAATGGTGGTTGCACCGCAGAAGGGGCAGGTGACCGCGGTCTTGGGGGCCTTGGCGGCCACGACGCTGTCGCGCGTCTCCTGGCGCAGCTGCACCAGCGCGTCGCGGACCTCGGTTGCCTGGCGCTTGGCCTCGCGGTATTCGATGGAACCGCGCTGATCGATGGTGGAGTCGTTCACGCGCAGGTTGATCTCGGTAAAGTACGGCGTGTTGACGTGGATGGTCAGATTAAAGTCGTAATCCAGGTCGTAGCGCGGCGGGTTGTAGCTCTCGCGCTCGCCGTCCTTGGTCTCGCGATAAATCTCGGTGCGATGCTCGTCGATATCCATATCGCAGCCGAGTACCTGCGAGAACTCGATGATGTCGGGATTGGCGTCGCGCCAGCGGCTCTGCGAGGTAATGATCAGCAGGCCCGCATCTTCGTCGAGCATGATGTTGGTGCGCCCGGCAGAGAGCGTGCGCGTGGGGTTGAACGAGGCCAGGCGCTCGGCATTGGCCTCGCGGTAGGCGAGCTGCTCACGGATATCGTCCGCGGTGCTGGAACGATAGCCGCCAAAGAAGGGGGAGAGCTTGCCGACGCACTCTTTGCACAGGTAGCCTTCGTTGATCTTGGTCTTTCCCAAAAGTCCCAGCTCGGTACCGCAAATCGCGCACTCTTTCTTCTCGAACATCTTGTCAAAGAAGCCCATGGCTGCCTCCCATCAACAGGTAGCGTGTGTCACTTTTGATGATGGGGGAGTGCGCGATCCTTCGCGATACCCAGACGGCTCAAGGAGTCTCCACAACTGGGACACATGGCCCATTTTTGACCAGTCGTTGGGGACGTTCTGACCAGTCATTGGGGACGTTCTTAAACGACTAGTCCACTCATTGGGGACGTACTTAAATGAGTGGTGCTTAAATGAGTGGTGGAGGCAGCGGAGCTCACGTCCGATGAACGCCTCGATGCTTTCGTCGCCACCTTTGGGCTTACAGAGCGCGAGCGCGATATTCTTGAGGTCTTGGTCGTTTCGGACCAGAGCGTTCAGGACATCGCCACAACGCTCTTTCTTTCGCGCTCCACGCTCTATCGCCACATTTCCTCGATCAACAAAAAGGCCGGTACCGCCTCGCGTGTGGCCCTTATCAACTTCTTCTGGTCCTGGACACCCAAGGACTAGCTAACCTCCCAATAAGTTGCGGTGAAATAGTTCCTGTTTGGGGGTGCGGACGATTTCTTGGACCGCGCCTAGGCGTATCCAAGCTTCCTGCGGTACTCCATCGGGCTCAGCCACCCGAGGGACTTCTTGATCCGC
>JAGZWV010000088.1 GCA_018378775.1 Collinsella sp.
CCTGTAGGGTCTTTCACCCTACATCCATGTAGGGTCTTTCACCCTACACCTGTAGGGTCTTTCACCCTACAGACTTTTCCACACTGTAGGGTCTTTCACCCTACAGACTTTTCCACACTGTAGGGTCTTTCACCCTACAGGCTAGAGGTATGAAAATGCCCCTGTGGAAAACCCGCTCCACAGGGGCATTTGGCCTAGTAACCAGCCTCTTTCGCGGCCTTCAAGCACGCCGCCTCGTCCACGAGATAGGTCGCTGGCGTTCGCGGCCCATTCGACCTCTTGACCACAAAGCCAAGCTTGACGAGCTTGCTGACGTCCTCTTGGAACTCAGTGCGGTCGTACATCCTCATTTCCCTCGCTCCATTTGCAAGGCTCATGCGGTATTCGGCCTGCGAGCCATCTTTGTTCTGGGTGCACTGGAAGCTGTAAATCCTGCCGAGCGTGAGCTGCTGCCTCCTGCTTATCGGCAGGTACAGCATCCAGAGCGCGACGCGGGCGAACGGGGCGTTTCTCGCCTCCTCCTCTGCCCGCCTGCGTTCGTTCTCCTCGATTGCTTTCTTGAGCTTCGGCGGCAGCTTGGCATCGTTATCTTGCATGAAAAAAACCTCCCGGTTCAGGGAGGTCCAACCTAATCAGCATGATGATAGTTTGCTACATTCCTACAAAGCTATCATTTTCCCGTACACCACCCGTGATACACTGGGGATGTATGGGCGCTAACACGAGCTAGGACCTCGTTCTCAGTAGTCCGCGGGCGCTTCCAACACCCGTGGAGTTCCCAGTTTAACACCTGCCCGCCCGCTCGGCTTCCTCGCCAGCCGGGTGGGCGGTGTTGTTTGAAGCCCTCCCGCCCACGGAGGCCGCAAGGCCGCAGTGATCGGGAGGGCTTCGCCGTCCTACGACGCGGCGGAGAGCAGCTCGTGGTCGATGGCCTGACGCACGAACTCCGCGCGGGATATGCCGCGCTCCTTCGCCACGCGCTGCATGGCTGCGATGCGGGACTCGCCCACGGGGGCGGAAATCATCTTCATCTTCTCCTCCCGCATGGGGCTTCCCATCATCGCGCGGGAGAAGTCCCAGTCGGAGTAGTCCCCGGCCTCAATCTTGTCGACCTCGCGCTCGACCTCTTCGAGCGTGATGCCGAACATCTCGCAAAGCTCCCTGTCGTTCATCGCTTCCTCCTCTCGAACCCCAGCCTGCTGCGTATGTCGTGCTTCGGCGGGTGCTGGGCGTGGATTATCAGCCACAGCCCGCCGTCCTTGCGCACCGCAACCAGCTCGATTTGCCTGCCCTTGCCGTCTATCCCTATCGCGATGTAGCGGTCGGGGTCGACCTCGATGGCAGGTGCGCACGCGATGCAGTGCGCCCACGCCTCGGCGGCGTCCTCCTTGGACACGTCCGGGTGGCGCTCCGGCACCCTGTCCAAGACGATTACCCTGTCCAAGCGCCCGCCTCCTTTGATAGAATGTGTTATTAACTTATATTATCACACCAGATGCAGCGATACAATAACCCCATGGTTCCCCGATTGGAGGTCGATGCGATATGGAGATTGAGCCGGTGCCGTGGAGCTTCACCATCGAGTTCGACGAGGGCAAGGCGAGACTCGGCGGGTACGACGTCGAGGAGCTGTACGACTGCACGGACAGGAACGTCTCCCGCTACGGGTGCGTCCGCGCCGCCCGTGGGACGTGGAGGGCGGCGGAGGGCGACGAGGTCGAGTCCCAGTGCCTCGCGCTCTCCCTCCTGTCGAGGGCGGATTGGTTCATGCGCACCGTCGCGTCCATAACCGCGTTCGAGGACGACACGGACGAAATCGACTACCTCGACGTGCTGCGCCGCTACGCCCCGCACCGCCTCCCGACCGGGCGGTGAGCATGTCCAGATGGGTCGTGACCGCGCTGGTCGAGGACGGGGGCTGGGTGGCCGTGGAGGTCGAGGCCGAGACGATGGCCGAGGCCGTCGATTGCGCCTTCTCGCTCGATTGGGTCGAGAACGTGGTCGAGTGCCAGAGGATAGAATGAGGCCGAGGCCCGTGGCCCCCGAGCAAGCGTAGCTCGGCAGGCGCGGGCTGGAGAGGCCCGGGCACCAACGGCGCAATCGGAGCGCCGCGAGGGTCCGGGCCTTCCCATGCGCCGCCGCATGGCCTGAGCCGACCCACCCACGAAGGGCCTTGCCCGGAGTGATCGGGTCGGCGGGCAGGTAGGTGAGCGCCGCCGCGAATCCCCTTTCGGACAGGCTCCTAAAGCCGTCCGAAAGCAAGATGGAAGAGGCTGTACAAGTGCGGTTTTACCGCGTTTGTACGGACACTTCCCACATCTTGCAGGCCGATAGGAGGATGGTGCCGCCGCCAGCCACCGATAGCGCCTGCAAGCAAGATGGAAGCGTGGGCACGGATGCGGTTTTACCGCGTTTGTGGCCACGCTTCCCACATCTTGCAACTCGAAGAGCGACCTCGGTCGGTGAGCGCCCGCAGGGGCGCGAGAGGGACGGTGAGTCGGGGTGCCGCCGCGCCGATTCACCGTCCCGGGCACAGCCAGGGATACAACCGAAAAAGTCGATAACTTATCGCCAAATGGCGCTAAATTTAGCGATAATTTACCGATTATCTATCGATAAAGTGCTAAAATAGCAGGTAGATAGGTATATCCGGTTCCTGATAATCGGCATTATGTAAAGGAGGCGGCGGGGCATGGCGACGCTGAGGGAGATAGCCGAGGAGTGCGGCACGACCAAGCAGACGGTCACCAGCAGGCTCAAGGAGATGGGGCTGTGGGACGGCCACGTCTCCAAGTCCGGGCGGACGTTCGAGGTGGACGGGTTCGCCGCGAGCGCCGTGGCCGACTCCCTCAAGACCGCCCACAGGTCCGCAGAATCGCCCACGACGGTCGTTGACGGCAAGATAGCGGCGGATGTGCTCAACACCGCCATCGAGGGCCTTAAAACGGCTCTCAGCGCCTCTCAGGAGCAGAACGCCGCCCTCGCCCGGGAACTCGACGCGAAGAACTCCCAAATCGCGTCCCTCCAAGAGCAGGTGGCCTCGCAGCAGAGGACGATAGACAGGCTCTCGAACCGCTCGTGGCTCGACCGGGTGTTCGGCAGGGGGCTGCCCCCGGCGTCGACCGAGTAGCCCCGAGGGACCCCGTCATCTCCATGACTGGCGCGGAGCGCCGAGGGCGCGGTCGGCCTTTCAGGTAGGGATCGGTTGGCCGCGCCCTCCTGTTGCGCCGACGGGCCGGAGGGGAGCTGGGGCGCAAGCCCCCACACATGTGGCGCGTCGCGCCACGGCAAGGAGGGCTTGCCCGACGCGCAGCGAGCGTCAGCGAGCGAAGTCTGGTGGAGCAAGTTTTCCACAAAAGGGCTGGTTATTCACAGGGTTGAGCCTCGACAGAGATGTCTACTAAATCTCTTCTAAATCTCTCTATCGTTGGTAGGGTCTTTCACCCTACACGTCTCCCGCTTCCTGTAGGGTCTTTCACCCTACAGGTGTAGGGTCTTTCACCCTACACCTGTAGGGTCTTTCACCCTACATCCATGTAGGGTCTTTCACCCTACACCTGTAGGGTCTTTCACCCTACAGACTTTTCCACACTGTAGGGTCTTTCAC
>JAGZWV010000089.1 GCA_018378775.1 Collinsella sp.
AACGGTATCGCGACAAAAAAAGAGGGGTACGCGAACGTACCCCTCGAATATAGCCTATGCAGACGGATTGTCTACTCAGCGGTCTCCTCAGCAGGAGCCTCCTCGGCAGCCTCGACCTTCTTGGGAGCAGCGGCCTTCTTGGGGGCCGGAGCAGCCTTCTTAGCCTTAGGCGTGCAAGGCTCGGTGACGAGCTCCATGATAACGATGGGAGCGTTGTCGCCCTTGCGGTTACCGAGCTTCATGATGCGGGTGTAACCGCCGTTGCGGTCCTGCCACATGCCCTGAGCAGCCTTGTCGAAGATCTCGGCAACGAGCTGCTTATCGCCGAGCTTGGCGATAGCCAGACGACGAGAGTGCAGGTCGCCCTTCTTGGCCCAGGTGATGATCGGATCGACGACCGAACGCAGCGCCTTAGCGCGGGTCTCGGTGGTCTTGATGCGGTCGTTCTCGAAGAGGGCCTTAGCAAGGCTCTTCTTCATGGCCTTGGTGTGGCTCGCATCGGTGCCGAGCTTCAGGCCCTTCTTAACGTTATGACGCATGGTCTAGTTTCTCCTCAAATATGCGAAGCATTAAGCCTTCAGGCTCAGGCCCATGGACTCAAGCTTGTCCTTCACTTCCTCGATCGACTTAACACCGAAGTTACGGATGTTGAGCAGATCGTTCTCCGAGAACTCAACGAGCTGACGGACCGAGTGAATGCTGGCGCGCTTAAGGCAGTTGTAAGAACGGACGGAAAGGTCCAGATCCTCGATCTGCTTGTCCAGCTCAGCGTTGTCGTTGGTGACCTCGGGAGCGAAGATCGAAGCCTCCTCCTCGACCTCGGGGGTCTCGGCAAGGTTCATAAAGGCAGCCATATGCTGGTTAATGATATTGGCAGCCTGGACCACGGCGTCGCGCGGGGCGATGGAGCCGTTGGTCTCGATCTCGAGGACAAGGCGGTCGTAGTCGGTGTGCTGACCGACACGGCAAGCCTCAACGAGCTTGGCGCAACGGGAAACCGGCGAGTACAGCGAGTCGACATGGATCACACCGATGGGATCGTTGTCGCGTTTGTTGGCCTCGCCAGAAACATAGCCGCGGCCATAGCCGATGCGCATGCTCATGGTGAGATGGCCACCCTCGGTGAGCGTAGCGATGTGCTGCTCGGGGTTGACCAGCTCAAACTCGGACGGAATAAAGAAGTCCGCACCGGTGACCTCGCAGGGGCCGTCAACCGAAATGGTGGCGGTCGCCTCGTCGGTCGTGCCGAGAGCCCTGAAGACAAGACCCTTGACATTCAGGACGATGTCGGTGACATCCTCGACCATGTTAGGGATGGTCATGAACTCGTGCTGCGCGCCATCGATCTGAATAGCCTCGACGGCGGCACCCTCGAGCGAGGACAGAAGAACGCGACGAAGGGAGTTACCCAGCGTATCGCCGTAGCCACGCTCGAGCGGCTCGACGGAGACACGAGCAGACGTCTCGTTGATCTCTTCGACCTGAACCTGAGGCCTAATGAATTCTGACATGTATTACCTCCAGCCTCAGCAGCCCGGATGGACTACTTAGAGTAGAGCTCGACGATGAGCTGCTCGTTGATATCACCGCTGATCTGCTCACGCGTCGGCAGAGCGAGCACGTTACCAGACAGCTTCTCGATATCGACCTCGAGCCAGCCAGGGACCTCAAAGCGCTCGGAGGAAATCAGGGCCTCCTTGATGGGGAGGAGGTCACGGAACTTCTCGCCGACAGCGACGACGTCGCCGGCCTTGACGCGGTAGGACGGGATGTCCACGCGCTTGCCGTTCACGGTGAAGTGACCGTGACGGACGGACTGACGAGCCTCTTTGCGGGTGCGGGCGAAGCCAAGACGGAAGACTACGTTGTCGAGGCGAGACTCAAGAATGATCATGAGGTTCTCACCGGTGACGCCGTTCATCTTACGGGCCTTGTTGAAGTAGCCGTGGAACTGCTTCTCCAGAACGCCATAGATGAACTTGACCTTCTGCTTCTCGCGCAGCTGCATGCCGTACTCAGATTCCTTGCGACGGCGCTTGGGCTGACGGATAGATTCCTTCTTGCTGCTGTAACCGAGCTCAGCGGGATCGATCCCGAGCTGACGGCAGCGCTTAAGAACAGGAGTCCTGTCGATTGCCATATTGATACGATCCTTTCAGTTACACGCGGCGACGCTTCTTGGGGCGGCAGCCGTTGTGCGGAATGGGGGTCTTGTCCTGGATGCTCGAGACCTCGAGGCCAGCAGCCTGGAGGGAGCGGATGGCGGTCTCACGACCGGAGCCGGGGCCCTTGACGAAGACGGAAACCTTCTTCATACCGTGCTCCATGGCCTGCTTGGCAGCAGCCTCGGCAGCCATCTGGGCAGCGAACGGCGTGGACTTACGGGAGCCCTTGAAGCCCACCTGGCCAGCCGACTTCCAGGAAATGACGTTGCCCTGGGGATCGGTGATCGAAACGATCGTGTTGTTGAACGTAGAACGAATGTGAGCCTGGCCCACGGAAATGTTCTTACGGTCCGCGCGCTTCAGACGGGCAGCGCGAACGTTCTTCTTAGCAGTAGCCATCTATCTAGCGCTCCTTATTTCTTCTTCTTAGCACCGATCTGACGCTTCGGGCCCTTGCGGGTACGAGCGTTAGTGTGGGTGCGCTGGCCGCGGACCGGGAGGCCCTTGCGGTGACGAAGGCCGCGGTTGCAGCCGATGTCCATAAGGCGCTTGACGTTCTGGTTGCGCTCACGGCGGAGGTCGCCCTCAACCATGATCTGGTTCTTATCGATATAATCGCGGATGGCGTTAACCTCATCCTCGGTGAGGTCCTTAACGCGCGTATCCACGTTAACGTTGCACTCGACGCAAATCTTCGTCGCAGTGGTGCGGCCGATGCCGTAAATGTAGGTCAGACCGATCTCAACGCGCTTCTCACGCGGGAGGTCGACACCATTAATACGGGCCAACGTAGTCTCCTCTCTTAACCCTGACGCTGCTTATGACGGGGGTTCTCGCAAATGACGAGGACCTTGCCATGGCGCCTAATGATTTTGCACTTATCGCACATCTTCTTGACCGAAGGACGTACCTTCATCGTTCTTCCTTTCGGTAGCGCTCAAACTACTTCCCTACTATCTACTCGCCCAGCCGCAGGCGTTTAAAACTATGGCTGGTCTTCACACACAATCCGACCGTAGGTTGAGCTAAGCCTGCAGTCGGAAATGGAGTGCGTGTATGCGTGCCGCTATTTGTAGCGATAGGTGATGCGGCCGCGGGTCAGGTCGTACGGGGAAAGCTCCACGACAACCCTGTCACCGGGGAGAATACGGATGTAATTCATTCGGATCTTGCCAGAAATGTTGCACAGAACCGAATGACCGTTCTCGAGCTCGACCTTAAACATGGCGTTGGGCAACGGTTCCTTTACCGTACCCTCGAGCTCAATTGCGTCTTCCTTCTTCACAAGCAATCATCTTTCTCTAGAAAACGACAGCGATTGAGTATTCTACAACACGTATG
>JAGZWV010000090.1 GCA_018378775.1 Collinsella sp.
CTTCCGCGGCTTCGAGGCCTATTGGGAGGTGCCGTTCTCCTCGCCCGATTCGTCCTACGGTTCGTGGACGCAGGGTCCCGGCCTCAAGTTCTTCAAGACGCTCGAGGAAAAGCTCGGCACGCTGCCCATCATCGCCGAAGACCTGGGCTTCCTCACCCCCGGCGTCATCGACATGCGCGACAACTCGGGCTTCCCCGGCATGAAGATCTTGCAGTTCGCCTTTGAGGGCACCAACTCGTACTACCTGCCGCACAACTACATTGCCAACACCGTCGCCTATGTGGGCACACACGACAACGAGACGGCGCGCGGTTGGTTTGAGGGAACGGCTACCCCGCGTCAGCGCGAGCAGGCGACCCTGTACACCCACCAGCAGGCAGGCGAGCCCATGGCCGATGCGCTCAACCGCACCATCGCCGCCAGCGTGAGCGATACCTGCATCTACACCATGCAAGACCTGCTCAACCTGGGCAACGAGGCGCGCATCAACACTCCCGCCACCCTGGGCGGCAACTGGACCTGGCGCATGCTCGATGGCGCCATCACCCGCGAGCTCGAGCACAAGCTCACCGACTGGACCGAGACCTACTTCCGCATCCCGTCGGAAGCCGAAATTGAGCTTCCCCAATAGGAGCCACCACGCCCGACCCCACCTCACCGTGCGGACGCGTCCGTTTCCCCGCGTGAGGCCATCTCAATCCCTCGCGCGGGCTTCTTATGAATTGCAGACATGAAACAACCCATCACAGGAGAAAACATGCCCCAAATTAACCTCATGGAACTCGCCGAGCAGTCTTTTGGCACCTCGCTCGAGCAGCTCGACGACCGTCGCATTTACAAGCTGCTGGTCAAACTCGTGCAGGAGCGCTCTGCCGCCTGCCCGCTCAACAACGGCAAGAAAAAGCTCTACTACATCTCTGCTGAGTTTTTGATCGGCAAGCTGCTCATCAACAACATGATCGACCTCGGCATCTATGACGAGGTTAAGGACCAGCTCGTCGCCGCAGGCCACGACCTCAACAAAATCGAGGAATTCGAGGTCGAGCCGTCACTCGGCAACGGCGGCCTGGGCCGCTTGGCCGCATGCTTCCTGGATTCCATCGCCACGCTGGGCTTGACCGGCGATGGCGTGGGCCTCAACTATCACTACGGTCTGTTCCGTCAGCGCTTTGTCGACAACCAGCAGAAGGCCGTCCCCGACGAGTGGCTCGGTGAGCAGGACATCCTAGTCGACGATGACCACTCCTACACCGTCGAGTTCGGCGATTTTGCCGTTACCTCCAAGCTCGTCAACATCGATGTGCCCGGTTACGGCCAGTCCACCAAGAACCGCCTGCGCCTGTTCGACCTGGCGAGCGTCGACGACGGCCTGGTCCCCGGCAGCTCCATCGACTTCGACAAGACCGAGATCGCCAAGAACCTCACCTTGTTCCTCTACCCCGACGATTCCGACGAGCAGGGCCGCCTACTTCGCATCTACCAGGAATACTTCATGGTAAGCAACGCCGCCCAGCTCCTGATCGACGAGGCCATCGAGCGCGGCAGCAACCTGCACGATCTGGCCGACTACGCCGTTGTCCAGATCAACGACACGCACCCCACCATGGTCATCCCCGAGCTCATTCGCCTGCTCACCACCGAGCACGACATCGAGTTTGACGAGGCCGTTACCATCGTACGCTCCATGGTCGCCTACACTAACCACACGATTCTTGCCGAGGCGCTCGAGAAGTGGCCGCTCACCAGCCTGCAGAAGGTCTCCCCTGCCATCGCCGACATTATCGTCAAGCTCGATGAGATCGCGAAGGCCGAGCACGATGACCCGCGCGTCGCCATCATCGACGAGCACGACACCGTCCACATGGCCCACATGGACATCCACTTTGGCTTCTCCATCAACGGCGTAGCCGCCCTCCACACCAAGATCCTGGAGGACACCGAGCTTCATCCGTTCTACGAGATCTATCCCGAGAAGTTCTCCAACAAGACCAACGGCATCACCTTCCGCCGCTGGATTCATGGGGCCAACCCCGCGCTCGCCAGCCTGCTCGACGATGTGATCGGCACCGACTGGCGCAGCACCGGCGATCTGAGCAAACTCGCCAAGTTCGCCGACGACAAGGACGTTCTTGAGCGCCTGGCCGCCACCAAGGTCGAAGCCAAGGCCATCATGCGCCAGTTCATGGCGCTCGAGCAGGGCGTGACCATTCCCTCCAACGCCATCATCGACGTCCAGGTCAAGCGCATCCACGAGTACAAGCGTCAGCAGATGCTCGCGCTCTACATCATCTGGAAGTACCTCGATATCAAGAACGGCAACAGACCTAAGCACCCTGTCACCATCATCTTTGGCGGCAAGGCGGCGCCTGCCTACACTATCGCGCAGGACATCATCCATCTGATCTTGACGCTGTCGCAGTGGATTGCAAACGACCCCGACGTGGCTCCCTACCTGCAGGTCGTCATGATCGAAAACTACAACGTCACCGCCGCCGAGCGCGTGATCCCCGCCGCTGATATCTCCGAGCAGATCAGCCTGGCCTCCAAGGAGGCGAGCGGCACCTCCAACATGAAGTTCATGCTCAACGGCGCCCTAACCCTGTGCACGCTCGACGGCGCCAACGTGGAGATTGCCGAGCTCGTGGGCGACGAGAATATCTATACCTTTGGTGCCTCGTCCAAACAGGTCGAGCAGCTCTATGCCGACGGCACCTATGACGCCGGTGTGCTCTACCGCAAGCCCGGCATTAAACTGCTGGTGGACTTCATCACCAACCCGGCCTTTATGGCGACCGGCAACGTCGAGCGCCTGCAGCGCCTGCACGATGACATTAAGGGCAAGGACTGGTTTATGGCCCTGCTCGACATCGAGGAGTACATCCAGACCAAGGAGCGCGTGTTGGCCGACTACGAGGACCAGGACGCCTGGATGCGCAAGACGCTCATCAATATCGCCAACGCCGGCACCTTCTCGTCTGACCGCACGATCTCCCAGTACAACGACGAGATTTGGCACCTGAGCTAATTTCGCTTCCCTTACCCATCCTCTTGAGAAACGGAGTCGTGGCAACACGGCTCCGTTTTTTGTGCCCGCACGTTACTCTGCGACCCAACTCGGCCAAACAATCTCGATCTGTAACAACTACTCGGTAAAAACGGTCCCAGCTGTTACAGATTGAGACATACCGGCCCCTCCCCTTGGGTTTATCTCGATCTGTAACATCTAGCAGCTGAAATTCACCTTTGGTGTTACAGATTTAGATGAAATGGTTAGCTCAGCGGAACCGTCTCGATCTGTAACATCTAACGTCCGAAATCAGCCTCACCCGTTACAGATCGAGACAAACGACCGGTCAGACAGCCCCAACACAAAGAAAGGCTCCCCTCTCGCCCAGTGGACGGGAGGGGAGCCTTATATGTGACCGCGGCAAAAGGATGGCAATACCGCAGTCGCCCAAAG
>JAGZWV010000091.1 GCA_018378775.1 Collinsella sp.
CACGTATCCTATCGAACTGCGTGTTTCGTAGGGGGATGCTGACCCCTCGATTCAAGCCGTTGCACTTTACAGAAAGCTGGAATCATTCGAGAAGGAGTACGCTTTGCCTACTATTAACCAGCTGGTTCGCCAGGGCCGTCGTTCCGTGCCCAAGAAGTCCAAGAACGCTGCTCTGCAGCACAACTCCCAGAAGCGCGGCGTGTGCACCCGCGTCTTCACCACGAGCCCCAAGAAGCCGAACTCGGCTCTTCGTAAGGTTGCCCGTGTTCGCCTTGTCAACGGCATCGAAGTTACTGCTTACATCCCGGGTGAGGGCCACAACCTGCAGGAGCACTCCATCGTGCTCGTCCGCGGCGGTCGTGTCCGCGACCTCCCTGGTGTCCGTTATCACGTCATCCGTGGCGCCTACGACGCTGCTCCGGTCCAGAACCGTATGCAGGCCCGTTCCAAGTACGGTGCTAAGCGCCCCAAGGCCAAATAAGCCAGATAACGTTTTGATACTTTCGCCGTGTGCCGCCTAAGCGCCGCACGGTAGACACTTAAGGAGATTTCACATGCCGCGTCGTGCAGCAGCTAATCGTCGTGAGGTTCAGCCTGACGCCGTTTACAACAACCGTCTGGTGACTCAGCTCATCAACAAGGTCCTTCTTGACGGCAAGAAGGCCACCGCTGAGCGCATCGTTTACACCGCTTTCGAGATCGTTGCCGAGAAGTCCGAGGGTGGCGACGCTCTCGCTACCTTCAAGAAGGCTATGGACAACGTCAAGCCCACGCTCGAGGTTAAGCCCAAGCGTGTCGGTGGCGCTACCTATCAGGTCCCGATGGAGGTCAACTCCCGTCGTTCCACCGCTCTGGGCATCCGCTGGATCGTCAACTTCTCCCGCGCTCGCAAGGAGAAGACCATGGCCGAGCGTCTCGCCAACGAGATCCTCGACGCTTCCAACGGCCTGGGCGCTTCCGTCAAGAAGCGTGAGGACGTCTTCAAGATGGCCGAGGCCAACCGCGCGTTCTCTCACTATCGTTGGTAAGTTAAGGTAAGGAACTAACATGGCTAAGCCTAAGTACAAGCTTTCCGATACCCGTAACATCGGCATCATGGCCCACATCGATGCTGGTAAGACCACCACGACCGAGCGTATTCTTTATTACACCGGTAAGACCCACAAGATCGGTGAGGTCCATGAGGGCGCTGCCACCATGGACTGGATGGTTCAGGAGCAGGAGCGCGGCGTAACCATTACCTCCGCTGCTACCACCTGCTTCTGGAACAAGGACGGTAAGGACTACCGCATC
Organism: Collinsella sp.; assembly: GCA_018378775.1. GTDB lineage: Bacteria > Actinomycetota > Coriobacteriia > Coriobacteriales > Coriobacteriaceae > Collinsella. The sequence continues at coordinate 1,294 of JAGZWV010000091.1, forward strand.
CAGATCATCGACACCCCGGGCCACGTTGACTTCACCGCCGAGGTCGAGCGCTGCCTGCGCGTCCTCGATGGCGCTGTCGCCGTCTTCGACGCCGTTGCCGGCGTTCAGCCCCAGTCTGAGACCGTTTGGCGTCAGGCTTCTACCTTCAACGTCCCCCGCATCGCCTTCATCAACAAGTATGACCGCGTGGGCGCTGACTTCTTCAACGCTATCGAGACCATGAAGGATCGTCTCGACGCTAACGCCGTGGCCGCTCAGGTCCCGATGGGCGCCGAGGATAACTTCTGGGGCGTCATCGACCTCGTCACCATGACCGCTTGGGACTTCAAGGCCGATGAGAAGGGCATGACCTACCCCGAGCCGATGGACGAGATCCCGGCTGAGTTCGCCGACATCGCTGCCACCAAGCGCGAGGAGCTCCTCGACGCTGCTGCCAGCTTTGACGACGAGCTCATGGAGAAGATCCTCATGGAGGAGGACTTCACCGTCGAGGAGCTCAAGGCTGCTCTGCGCAAGGGCGTTCTGGCCAACGAGCTCAACCTCGTCTTCGTGGGTTCCGCCTACAAGAACAAGGGCGTCCAGGAGCTGCTCGACGCTGTCGTCGACTACCTGCCCAGCCCGCTCGACGTCGAGGCCGTCACCGGTACCGATCCGGACACCGGCGAGGAGATCCAGCGTCATCCTTCCTTCGACGAGCCCTTCTCCGGCCTGGTCTTCAAGATCATGACCGACCCGTTCGTCGGTAAGCTCACCTATGTCCGCGTTTACTCCGGCCGTGCCGAGTCCGGCTCCTACGTGGTCAACGCTTCCAACGGTCAGCGCGAGCGCCTCGGCCGCATCCTCGAGATGAACGCTGCCGAGCGTATCGACCGTGACGACGCCGCTGCCGGCGATATCGTCGCTTGCGTCGGCTTCAAGAACTCCACCACCGGTGACACCCTGTGCGCCGAGGGCAAGGAGATCGTCCTCGAGAAGATCGAGTTCGCTAAGCCCGTTATCGACGTTGCCATCGAGCCCAAGACCAAGGCCGAGCAGGACAAGATGTCCCTGGCTCTGACCAAGCTCGCCGAGGAGGACCCGACCTTCCAGGTGTCCACCAACCACGAGACCGGCCAGACCATCATCGCCGGCATGGGCGAGCTGCACCTCGAGATCATCGTCGACCGTCTGCTCCGCGAGTTCAAGGTTGACGCTAACGTCGGTAAGCCCCAGGTTGCCTACCGCGAGACCGCTGGTCACGACGTCGAGAAGGCTGAGGGCAAGTTCGTCCGTCAGTCCGGCGGTCGCGGTCAGTACGGCCACGCCGTCATCAAGCTCGAGAAGATGGAGGAGGGCTTCGGCTACGAGTTCGTCAACGCTATCGTCGGCGGCGTCGTGCCCAAGGAGTACATCCCGTCCATCGACAAGGGCATCCAGGAGGCCCTGAACACCGGTGTTATCGCCGGCTTCCCGGTCCTCGACGTCAAGGTCACCCTGTTCGACGGTTCTTACCACGAGGTCGACTCCTCCGAGGCCGCCTTCAAGATCGCCGGTTCCATGGCTATCAAGGACGCCCTCAAGAAGTCCGATCCGCAGCTGCTCGAGCCGATCATGGCTGTCGAGGTCGAGACCCCCGAGCAGTACATGGGCGACGTTATGGGCAACCTCTCCGGTCGCCGCGGCAAGATCGAGGGCATGGAGGATCGCAAGAACAGCAAGCTCATCCGTGCCAAGGTGCCGCTGGGCGAGATGTTCGGTTACGCTACCGACCTTCGCTCCCAGACCCAGGGCCGTGCATCCTACACGATGCAGTTCGACTCTTATGAGCCCGCGCCCAAGTCCATCGTGGACGAGGTCATGAGCAAGAACGCCTAAGTTCGAGCTCCCTGTTACGTAATCCGCGAGAACATCTCTCGCACTCTTTGGAGGTTTAAGTTGGCTACCCAGAAGATCCGCATTCGCCTCAAGGGCTATGATCACGAGGTCGTCGATCAGTCCGCGAAGCTCATCGTCGAGACCGCTCAGAAGACCGGCGCTCGCGTTTCCGGTCCTGTCCCCCTGCCCACCGAGCGCAACCTGTACACGGTTATCCGCTCGCCGCACGTGAACAAGGACTCCCGTGAGCAGTTCGAGATGCGCACCCACAAGCGCCTCATCGACATCCTCGACCCCACCTCGGGCAC
>JAGZWV010000092.1 GCA_018378775.1 Collinsella sp.
AGTTCGGCGGGGCAGATTGGCGCGATTGGTGCTCGGAGCTTGAGGACGTTCACGCGATGATGCTTGAGATGCGCGACTTCATCCGCGAGAACAACTTCACCGAGTTCGCCGACTTCCAAGACTGGTGCGATGCCAACAACGACATATGGTCTCGCGCGCTCGACCTCCGTTGCGCGTGGGCAATCGGAAACTACATCGATCGATACCGCAAGCGCGAGGAGCAGCACGCCAAGGCCATGGAGCAGACGCGTGCGCGTGCTGAGTGGGAGGAGAAGAACCGCAAGGAGTGCGCGGAGGATGACGGGGACTGGGAGGATGTCGGCGGCGGGCGCGTAAAGCGTCCTGCGGACACGGGTTATTAGGGTGCTCGCACCCTAATCCTTGACCTCAATCGGGTCTCTCGTGCATGAGGGGTGACCGCTCTGGCGGTTGCCCCTTTTCTTGTGGCGGGCGGCTCCGCGCGTTCCTCCTTGCCTGAATCTGTAATGGAAGGCTTTCGGGGATGTCCCCTGTGGGTGGGCTTTCTGCGACCCACCCACAGGGGGGTGCCGAACCCCGAACCCCGAACCCTAAAGAAAACCGCAGGTAAACCGCTCGGTGAGATTTGGGGTTCCCGAACCCGAACCCGAACCCGAACCCGAACCATGAAGCGGATAGGGGGCTTGCCCCCTCGGGCACGCGCCGCCGCGTGCTACGGCAAGGACGAATCAGCCGCCTGATTCGGACGCGCAGAGAGCGACCGAGGACGTGAGCCGCTGAGGCGAACGGTCGAGGGATGCGAGCGGAGTTCCCAGAGTGGTACACTCTGGGCAGGTGGTAAGACGGTAGTCTTACTAACCTGCTACTAAGAAAAATCCTAGGAGGTGCCGCCGCCGATGCATTTGGCAACTTACAGCAAGGGTGACGCGGGTAGGCTGCTCGCGCATTACGACCGCTCGATTGGCGAGCGCGACCACATCGACAGGGACGGGGAGGTCTACAACCTCGCGCCCGATTTCAAGGGAGGGTGCCACGCCCGCTTCGCTGGGCTGTGCCGAGGGCTCGACATCGGGGCCAAGACGCGCCCTCTGGCCGATTTGGTGGTCACTCAGCCAGAGGGCTTCGCTGGGGACACGAGAGCCTTCTTCGAGGCCGTGTACGGCTTCCTATGCGATGTGGTGGGAGAGGGGCGTGTCGTGTCCGCCTACGTCCATCTGGACGAGCCTGGGGCGCGCCCGCACATGCATTTCGCCTTCGTGCCCGTGGTCGAGGTGCCAGTGATGACCAATGACAAGACGCGCCCGCTGCGGTGGACGAGGGAGGACGAGAAGAAGAACCCAGCGCACAGGGCGGGCGATGAGAAGAGGGATTCGAAGGGCACCGTGCGCTATGAGCGCGTGCCGCTCGTGGGCGAGGACGGAAAACCCGTGATGCGCCGCACAGCCACGGCATCCAAGCTCATATCGCGCAAGGACATGAGGGAGCTGCACCCGAAGATGGAGAGGCACCTGTGCGAGGCGCTGGGGGTGCCGCACGTCGGAATCAAGCTCGACGAGGGGGACAGGAGGAGCAGGGACGCGAAGAAGCTCTCAACCCTAGACCATGAGGACTACGTGAGGGTGACGGCTGAGATTGAGCGTGCGCGGAATGAAGCCGAGGCCGCGCGATCGGAGCTGGTCGAGGTGCGCGGTCAGCTTGAGGACGCGGAAATCGAGCGCGATGCCGTGCGCAATGAGAGGGACTTCTACCGCGATAAGTTGCGTGACATCGAGAGGAAGATGCGCGAGTTCGAGAGCAGGCGCAGGGAGATAGTCGAGGAGTTGGCGAAGATTGCGGAGGCGTTGTCGTTGCGTGGGTTCCTCGACAGATTCAGGGACAAGCTGGTCGAGTTCGCCTCCAGCAAGATTTGCCGGGACGCTCTGGATGCTGGCGGTGCTTTCGAGCGGAAGAGCGATGGCAGGAGGGCCGAGAAGGTCTTGGAGAAGGGGGCGAGGAAGAAGAACGAGGAACGCGAGGAGCTGGAAGAGGAGATTAGGGCGTGGGACCCGTTCGACGAAATCGACGAGTTGCGGCAGACCTCGAAAGACAGGGGTTACGAGAAGGCGAACGGCATCTACAATCCAGATTTGCCGTCTGGCGGCGCGAATCGCGAGCAGCGCGGATGATTGGGGTATACTGTATTACGTGTTATACATGTAATACAGAGGAGGTACGAACATGGGGACCGCTGCTACGGCGCTGAGGCTTCCCGAGGGCCTGACGAGCCGTTACGACAATCTCGCGAAGGCCACGGGGAGGACGCGGACTTTCTACATGACCGAGGCCCTTGAGGATTCGATAGACCGCTTGGAATACGAGTACGGCATCCTCAAGGACGTGGAGGACTACCGCGCTGGTCGGCTTGAGACGTACAGCCTTGAAGAGGTGAGGGCGCACTGTGGCTTGGCGAATTGACTTCACGAAGGCCGCCGACAAGGCGCTCCGCAAGCTCGACAGGCCGACGGCTGGGAGGGTCTTGGACGAGCTTGAGGAGATAGCCAAGCTCGATGACCCTAGGAGTCGTGGAAAGGCGCTTACGGGCAATCTGGCGGGTCTGTGGCGGTATCGCGTTGGCGATTACCGTGTGGTGTGCGACATCGAGGACGGCGTGCTGGTGATTCTCGTTGTCGATGTGGCGCACAGGAGAGAGGTCTACAGGCGGCGTTGATAGGTTGATAGCAATGTAGTTTGCTACATTATCGCAGGTAGACATAGGAAAACCCCGACCGACTTTATGCCGAGCGGGGTTATAATGATCGTTGCTGGCTGTGGTTGCCGCCTCAACCAGCAGAAGTAAATTGGAGATAGTGGCTCCAACTCAACAGGACAATTATACCCGTTTTGCAGGGTAAATGCGAACCTCAGAGCCACCATCTCCACGAGAGAAAGGTGGCTTTTCTCATGCCGTACAAAGACCCAGAGAAGGCCAGAGAAGCAAAGCGGAAGTGGGAGCAGGAGAATCGTGGGCGCGGCAAGCGTCATCGCGTCTGGATGTTCATCTTCTACGAGAACACCGCCGCCGAGGGCTGGCGCGATGAGGCGGAGGAGCTTGGTCTGCCGTTTTGCGTCTCGCCGCTGCACGACATGGACGTTTGGACGAAGGCGGACGAGCGCAAGAACCCCAAGCACAAGGCTGGCGAGAAAAAGGAAGCCCATTATCACGGTCTTGTGGAGTACCCCCAGCCCGTGGATTACGAGACCGTGAAGGCCGACTTCGCGTTCCTCGGCACCCATTCCATCAAGTACGCCAAGAGCAAAGCTTCCATGGCTCTCTACCTCACCCATGAGAAGTGCAAGGACAAGGCGCAGTACGACTCATCAGGCGTGTTGGAGTTCGGCGGGGCAGATTGGCGCGATTGGTGCTCGGAGCTTGAGGACGTTCACGCGATGATGCTTGAGATGCGCGACTTCATCCGCGAGAACAACTTCA
>JAGZWV010000093.1 GCA_018378775.1 Collinsella sp.
CAAGGAGGCCAGCTACAAGCCGTATGCCATCGCAGCCATGATGTTCCTGCAGAAGGTTGCCGATCCCGCCGCTACCCTCAAGGCCCTCGACGAGCGCAACACCGCCCGTTGGTTCCAGGCCTAAAGCCGGGCTGAGAAATGGCTAAGCGTATCGTTGTCGCCCTGGGCGGAAACGCCCTCGGCGCCAACCTTCCCGAGCAGATGGAGGCCGTCAAGACGACTTCCAAGGCTATCGTCGACCTGATCGAGGAGGGCAACGAGGTCGTCGTCGTGCATGGCAACGGTCCCCAGGTGGGCATGATCGCCAACGCGATGGCTGAGCTCACGCGCTCTAATCCTCAGAAGTACGTTCCCTGCCCCTTGTCCGTTTGCGGCGCCATGAGCCAGGGCTACATTGGCTATGACCTGCAAAATGCGCTGCGCGAGGAAATGCTCGACCGCAATATCGACAAGGGTGTCGCCACCGTGCTCACCCAGGTCGAGGTTGCGGCGGACGATCCGGCCTTTGCCGACCCGGTCAAGCCGATCGGTCCGTGGATGAGCGAGGCCGAGGCCAAGGAGCTGGAGGCCGATCGCGGCTATCAGTTCATCCACGACGAGAAGCAGGGCTTCCGTCGCGTGGTTGCCTCGCCCAAGCCCGTGAACATCGTCGAGCTCGACACCATTAAGTCGCTCGTCGAGTCCAACCATGTGGTGATCTCCTGCGGCGGCGGTGGCATTCCCGTCACCAAGGCCCAGGGCAACCACCTTAAGGGCGCTGCCGCCGTCATCGATAAGGACTTTGCGGCCGAGAAGCTCGCCGAACAGCTCGATGCCGATGCCCTGATCATCCTGACGGCCGTGGAGAAGGTTGCCATTGGCTTTGGCACCGACCACGAGCAGTGGCTCGACACGCTGACCGCGGCTGACGTAAAGCGTCTGTCCGAGGCCAACGAGTTCGGTCGCGGCTCTATGCTGCCCAAGGTCCAGGCAGCCTCGGCATTTGCCGAGAGCAAGCCGGGCCGCACGGCGCTCATCACGCTGCTCGAGAAGGCGCGCGATGGCCTTGCTGGCAAGACCGGTACCACGTTTACCGGCGACGCTGAGTAGGCATATCTGCACCATTGAGGAGGGTGCCCTGCGTCGCGGGGTGCCCTCCTTTGTGCTATGGAGAGCCAAGGGGCGTTCGCTGGAAAACGAGCGCATGCCTGTTCTGACGGAGTGCGAGCTTGGTATGGTGGGTATAGCAACTATGGTGTCCAAGGTGGCCAGGGGAGGTTTGCGGAGATGAAACTCGGTTGCGTGATTATGGCCTCGGGCGAGGGCAAGCGGTTTGGCTCCAACAAGATGCTCGCCGATATCTATGGCGAGCCGCTGATTGCCCGGACCATCGATTCGGTTCCCCAGGGCTTCGATGTCGTGGTTTCGACGCGTTGGCCCGAGGTCGCCCGGATTTGTGAGGACAAGCATTGCCCGTGCGTGCTGCACGATGGCGAGCTGCGCAGCGAAAGCGTCCGTGCGGGCCTTTCGTGGGGAGTCGAACGCAACTGGAAAGGCTACCTCTTTTTGCCGGGCGACCAGCCGCTCGTGAGTTCGGATTCTTTTGAGGCTATGGTTCGTGCATTTGACGAGTGTGGCCGCAAGCATCCGGTGCGTCTTGCGTGCAACGGTGAGCCTTCGAGCCCGGTGCTCTTTCCGGCGGAACTGTTCGATGCGCTCATGCGTCTTGAGGGCAAGGACGGCGGCGGTTCGATCCTCAAGGAGCGTACCGACGTGGTGCTGGTCGAGGCGCGTGCCTACGAGCTGTGGGATGTCGATACCGCCAAGGGACAGCGACGCATAGCGGAGCATATCGCCGCCTGCTCGTATTTTGATCGTGTGGCCAACTGCATAAATCAATAAGGAGCAATTATGATCATCATCAAAAACGGCGCGCTCGTGACGCCCCAGGGGCTTCGCCGCGCCGATCTTGCCATGGAGGGCGATAAGATCGTGCGGATCGCCGCGGCGATTGAGCCGGCCGAGGGCGATACCGTCGAGGATGCCGCGGGCTGCTGGGTGTTTCCCGGCTTTATCGACGGCCACACACACATGCAGTGCTGGACCGGCATGGATTGGACAGCCGATAGCTTTGAGACCGGCACGCGCGCGGCTGTCTGCGGCGGTACGACGACCATCGTGGACTACGCGACGGCCGATCGTGGCGTGACCATGCCCGATGCCTTGGCCGAGTGGCATCGCCGCGCCGACGGCACCTGCACGGCAAACTACGCCTTTCATATGGCACTCGCCGAGTGGAACGAGCGCAACCGCGCCGACCTTTTGGCCATGCGCGAGGCGGGCGTATCGTCGTTTAAGACCTACTTTGCCTATGACCACCTGCGCCTGGACGATGCCGAGACGCTCGAGGTGCTCGAGGAGCTCAAGCATATTGGCGGCATACTGTGCGTGCATTGCGAGAACGGCACGCTGGTGAATGAGCTGCAGAAGCGCGTGTTTGAGCAAGGTATCCACGGGCCCGAGGGCCACGCGCTCAGCCGTCCGGACGTGTGCGAGGCCGAGGCAGTGAGCCGCCTGCTATATCTGGCGCACCTGGCCGGCGACGTACCGGTCAACGTGGTTCACCTTTCGACCAAGCTGGGGCTCGAGGCCATCCGTGCCGCCAAGGCGCGCGGGCAGAAGAATATCTATGTCGAGACCTGCCCTCAGTATCTGATGCTCGACGATACGTGCTATTTGGAGCAGGGCGAGGACGGCTTTGCGGGCGCCAAATATGTGATGAGCCCGCCGCTGCGCCATGCGGGCGACCGTGCGGCACTGCGCGAGGCGCTTGTGGCCGGCGAGATCGATACGATCGCGACCGACCACTGCAGCTTTAACCTGCACGGGCAAAAGGACCGCGGGCGCGACGACTTCCGCGCGATTCCCAACGGCGGGCCCGGTGTGGAGCATCGCCCCGTCGCGATCGCTACGAGCTTTGAGGGACAGCTGGGTCCCGAGGATCTGTGCCGCTTGATGAGCGAGAACCCGGCGCGCGTCTTTGGCATGTATCCGCGCAAGGGATGTCTTGCCGAGGGCTCCGATGCCGATGTGTGCGTGTGGGATCCCAAGGCGCGCTGGACGATCAGCGCCGCGACGCAGCATCAGGCCGTGGACTACACGCCGCTCGAGGGCTTTGAGGCGCACGGCCGCGCCAAGGCAGTGTTTGTGAACGGCGTGCTGGCCGCGTGCGACGGCAAGCCCACCGGAGCCCAACCCGGCCGCTACGTGCCCCGCTAGCAGCAAAGATGCCGTGTCCCCTCCTCAGTTGCGGTGAAATACGGACTGTTTGCGGCCGTCGGGCGGCCAAACAGTCCGTATTTCACCGCAACTGAGGAGATGGGGCCGGCTACTTGAGGCTGCTGGCGACGACGGGGCGGTCGAGAGCTGCCTCGAAGCGGTCGGCCATCGAGGCGCCGACGATCCAGACGATGTTGGCCGTGCCAGAGGGAATCACCGGCTCCCAGGCGGCGTGGGCCTTGAGCGGGAGCCGCTTGCTGCCGTCCGCCTCGGCCAGGACGTAGTCAAAGCGCTGCGCCAGCTGGTCGAGCGGCTCGGCAGGGGAGGAGAGCTTGCCCGTCTGGGGGTCCAAGACGCCTGCCTGGCAGATGCTTCCCCGCACAAGCCCCGCGCAGGCCTCGCAGGTGCAGCCTGGGGCGTGTGGGGCACCTGGCTTCCAGGGCGCGGCGTCCAGGCGACGGCTCGACCCGTCCCATGGCACGCCGGCGACGGGGAGCATGCGCGTGGTGGTGCAGAGGAGCACGCGGCCGCCAGCGCGCATAAGCTCAAGGCCGAGCGTCTTTAGCAAGGTCGACTTGCCACCGCTGCCGATAATCGCGGTAATGCCCGGCTCGATCCTGAGCGCCGAGGCAAGATTGCCGCTAACCGTTTCCATCTGTTCACCGCCGTATAATACTGTGATAATAAATAATCATCAGAGTAGCGGTCGAACCGCTTTTGCTCTGCTCAAACCGTAGCACAGGGA
>JAGZWV010000094.1 GCA_018378775.1 Collinsella sp.
AGCGTAGTGGCGGCGGGGAGGCACGGTGGCCATTATTCGGTGACCGGGATTGGTCAAAATAGTTTGACTATTAGCGGCTAAAATCGCCCGGCGCTAACATCAGGTTGCCCCACACCTCCATGCCGCACAGCGTGATGTCCGCATCGGGCGCATGCGACTCCGTCACGGAGTTCTGCCCGGCAAGCGTCAGCACCAGGTCGCCCTCGGCGCCGATGGCCCCACCCGCGTAGCCGTCAAGCTCCAGGTGGCCGGCATCGGTCCAGGCCCAGCCGGGGCCCGATACGCCCGGCTCGTAGTACGTCGCGCCCGCGATGATGAGGCTCTCCGCGCCTGCGGCATAAGAAGGCCCGCCCAGCAAAACGCATAGGCAGGCCATGGCGGTAAACATCTTGCAGTCCCTTTTAATGAGAAGGCAAATCGCTATAACCGAGTTTGTCCGAACATCGCGTAAGGCATGAGTCAGGTCGAAGGTGTTCATCGAGACGACAGGGACAGAGATGCCTTAATAGGTCGTCTCGATCTGGGCGAACCCCTCGTACCTAGTATCGACGCACCTCGATAGAGAACGCGGGGGCGCAGTTTGCCGCATTCCGCTCATCGACAGTGTTGGGCCATCGCTTTAAGGAACCTGTCGATGAAAAGGAAGAGTCTGGTAGCGTATGGCCACACGCAGGATCTACCGGCGAGCACATTGCGCAACCTTTTGCAGAGCAAACCGCTGCCAGGGCCTGGTTTGGAGACGATATTCCAGCCTAGGATGGGAGGCAATCATCATTGCGCAGCTAAATCTCCAACAATGTTGAACAAATAGGATGTCATTTGCTTGAAATCCGGATAGCTTTAGTGGTGTCGATATTAAGGGAGCTATCGGAACAGCTCATCATGGCTGCCGGTGCGTTCAAAGAAAGCTACCTCTTCGTTTGATGACCATATGACAAGCCAGTCGCCAGAGTTTGCTACGTGACATTCGTTTCGCCCTGCCCAGTTGCCGCTTAGCCGGTGCATATTATGACGTCGTTTTAATATGTCCATTGACTCGGGTGTATTCTGTAGCACCAGGTCAATTAGCTTTTGAAGCTCGGATAGATCCCATTTACGGCGCCTTGCTTTTTTCTTTAAATCGCGGGAGAAGGCTGCAGAGAACTCTGCGGTTAACGTGCTCATTGTGCCATCGCCGCAGCGATAAGATCGGCGCCATTGTCAAAACGTCCTTTTTTGCCAGATGCAAGAAACGCGTCCCCCTCGCGAATGGCCTCAAGGCTTTCGGCATTGGGCTCCTCAGGGGCAAAAGTCAACGGGATGCGATGGGTGTTGACCATTTGCTTGAAGAATGCGCGCGTCACGGACGACAAATCAAGTCCATAGTAATCAGCCACTTCTGCTGCCTCGCGTTTGAGGTCATCGTCAACCCTAATGGTTAATGTTGAGCTTGCCATTTTTGACCCTCCAATCGCGTGAGTGCAACCTTAGTATAACGCACATACACTAGTAGATTATGTAATTACAATCAATTAACTAAGCCTTTTAGTGGTACGGCACCTCATACATTGCATGCAGTAAAAAGGCAACGCTCCCTTTCGGAAAGCGTTGCCTTTAAAGCTTCTACAGGGCTCTTGTATTGAAGCTAGGTATGCCGCACGCCCCAACAGCGATATGCGGCACCTAGAAGCCCCAGTCCCAACAGGAGTAGCGTAAAGGACGCGGCAATCCAGTTGCTGTCGCCGGTCTTGGGGAGAGACGACGTCGTTGTCGTAGCAGGCTTGGGCTTGGGGACTTTGGCGGCCGTGGTCTTGGTTATTGTCGTTGTTGTCTTGGTTGTCGTGGCCGCGGGTTTCAGCGAGGGATTTGCCGTGGGCTCTGTGGTGGGATCTCCGGCAGCGGGGTTAGCATCGGCGGGAGACTTGCCCGCGCTATCGCCAGGCACGTCGCCCCCATCGGTCTCCCCTGCCGGAGGCGTGGCTACATCGGGCTCAATCGCCACATGCGGTGCCACCGCACCGGAGGCATCCACCACGCCACTAGCACCAAAGACCCCGCCAGCAGGCGTCACAAAGCGCGCGGACACAAGCGACCCGCCCGTGTACGCAACGCCGCCATCGGCACCGACCGCATCAAGCCACGAGGCGTCGACGGAAAGCCGACGGCCGGCCGCACCATCGCCAAGGCCCGCGTCCTGCAGATACACGCCGTGGGCGCGCACGCCCGCTCCGGACCCGGCGCCCGCGGCAACGACGCGTCCGCCGCCGCGCACGGCCATGTCGCCTGCGATCACGCCGGCGACCGCCTCGTCAGTAATATCGGCCCCGTCTGCCCGGGCATCGACGACGCAACCGTCCACCACGAGCGCCTGCGAGACGTGGATCCCGCACTGCGAGCCCGTCGCCGTCAGGGTCCCGGTGCCGCGCAGCGTCAGGTTGCCCCACACCTCCATGCCGCACAGCGTGATGTCCGCATCGGGCGCATGCGACTCCGTCACGGAGTTCTGCCCGTCAAGCGTCAGCACCAGGTCGCCTTCGGCGCCGATGGCCTCGCCCGCGTAGCCGTTAAGCTCCAGGTGGTCGGCATCGGTCCAGGCCCAGCCGGGGCCCGACACGCCCGGCTCGTAGTACGTCGCGCCCGCGATGATGAGGCTCTCCGCGCCCGCAGCATAAGAAGGCCCGCCCAGCAAAACGCATAGGCAGGCCATGGCAACAATCGTAATGTGATGACGGCTGGTGTAGGACTCGGCAGCAAACATACCCGCTCCGATCTTCGCAGGAGCCAATAGAATGTGCACCAGAAAATGCCCTGGTAGCAGCAGATATTAGTTTAGCGAGATCAAGCCGTAAGCAAAGAAAATGCTCCTGAGCAGTGCCAATAATTAGGTGTAAATCGTTTTGCCAATCGGTGAAAGGATGGATTCGGGTTGGGCCAGACGTGCTATACCAACAAACTATTGAACGGCTTTACTCAATCACATGTCTGTATCGGAATCTGCGGATATACGTTGAGCCCTTTCGTCCAGCTCTTCAATAGCTTCTTTGATGTCATTGCGAATCCATTCGGTCCTCGACTGTCCCATACGTGATTTGAATCCGACTTTGACCAATCTGTCGTCAATGCTTCTTAACCATTCAACAGCTTCGGTTAAACTCTGATCATCTGAGTACTTCTTTATGTCGCTATTGAAAAATGAATGTAGAGACATTTGAGAAGCGGCGGTTCCTTCACAGATTGACGCAACAACATATTTGGCTGGTACATTCAAAATCGTATGAGTCCTAGGCCCTTTCGACACCACCTATATTGCGAATCAGCACCGCCGCCCACCCGACCGAATATTGCCGTTCGGCACCGCCATTAAATGCCTTCC
>JAGZWV010000095.1 GCA_018378775.1 Collinsella sp.
GTGGATGTATTGCTTCACATGATTCTTCCGGTTGTGACACTGACAGTGATTCAGTTGGGTGGTACTATGCGTTATGTGCGTACATCCATGCTTGAGGTAATCAATCAGGATTACATCAGAACTGCCCGTGCAAAGGGACTTCCGGAAAAAGTGGTAATTTACAAACATGCGTTGAAGAATGCGATGATCCCGATCGTAACATATGTCGGAGGTGCAATCCCGGGACTTTTCGCAGGTGCGATGATCACAGAGACTGTCTTTGCATGGCCTGGAATCGGTAAAGTATTCCTGGATTGGATTGGAAAGAGAGATTATCTGTTTATGATGGGATTCACAATGTTCCTTGCAGTACTTACAATGCTTGGAAATTTACTTTCCGATTTATTATATGGTGCGGTTGATCCGCGTATTCGTTTGAAGTAGAAAGGAGGAGGACACGTGAAAAAAACAGAAGATGCAAATAAAAGAATTGCAAAACAGGCAGCAGCGAGCAAGAGCATGGAATCCCCCTGGAGACTTGCAATGAAGCGATTGTCCAGAAATAAACTGGCAATAGCAGGACTGATCTTTTTAGGAGTCATGATCGTTCTTTGTATTGTGGGACCAATCGTATCTCCGTATTCAGATATTACAGCAACTGATATTGCAAATGCAAAACAGCCGCCGAGTGCACAGCACTGGTTTGGAACAGATGAAAATGGACGAGACGTCTTTACCCGTCTTCTTTATGGAGGACGTATTTCCATGACAGTCGGTCTGGCGGCGACAGCACTTCAGATCTTTATCGGTGCATTATTAGGTTGTACCGCAGCATACTATGGTGGAGTTGTGGATTTTGTCATCATGCGTGTAGTAGACGTTATTCTGTCTCTGCCGACGATGCCGATTCTGATCATGCTCAGTGCCATGATGTCAGACTGGAAAGTGGACACCGGAGTTCGTGTATATTATCTGATGGTAATCCTTGCGGCGATCGGATGGGCCGGTACGTGCCGGTATATCCGAGGTCAGGTACTTTCGATCCGTGAGATGGATTATATGTCAGCAGCGGAATCACTTGGTATCCGCGATCTGCATAAGATTTTCAAACATATTATGCCGAATGTTATCCCGATCATCATTGTTACAGCAACACTGGCAATCGGTGATACGATCATCATGGAATCCACCATGTCTTATCTGGGAGTCGGTGTACTTCCTCCGATGTCCAGCTGGGGACAGATGGTATCTGCAGGAACAAACCTGATGACATTCAAACTGCGTCCATGGCTGTGGATGCCGGCAGGATTCTGTATCTTATTGACAGTACTTGCGGTGAACCTTGTAGGTGATGGCCTCAGAGATGCATTTGACCCGAAAATGAAACGCTAAGTAAGTTTTGACAAGGAGAAAAATTATGGCATTTATAGAATTTAAAAATCTGCATACATGGTTCTATACAGACGCTGGAATTGTCAAGGCAGTCAACGGCGTTGATTTTGAGATCCGCAAAGGAGAGACAGTCTGTGTAGTCCAGCGGTGTGATGTCAAGAGATAGATAATAAAAAAATCATATATTTTTGTATAAATCTCATGAAGACAAAAAACACCCACCTAAGCCCTGTCGACCAAATAAAAAAATGAGCAGGGCATAGCTCATCAGCAAGCAGATGGAATCTACTTTGCTGGAACATATAGGCGATTGTCTTTCAGCAGTCGAAAGACTAAACGCACAAATTTACGGGCAGTTAATGCGAGTGCACGTTTGTGTTGGCATCTGTTCACCTCTTTATATTTGAGGTGGTAGAAGTCGCTGTATTCTTTGTCGCATCTTACAAGAGAAAATGCAGCTTCATACAGATAATACTTTAAAAATCGGTTGCCGGAAGGAATGAGCCTTGTAACTTCGGCTTCAAAACTACCTGACTGGTGTTGCTTCCAGGCAAGACCTGCATATTTAGCAAGTGCAGCCTGATTATCAAAACGATTGATATCACCAATTTCAGCCATGATTCCGGCTGAATATACAGGTCCAATACCTGGAATGGATATCAATACATTTGGCAAGAGTTCCATCTGGGCTTTGATAGCTTTATCGAACTCTTTGATCTGAGATTCCAATGCCTTCATGGAGGTTATGGATATAGAAAGCACCTGATTGACAGAATCATTCACCGTTTTGGGCAAACGGTAGGAACTGCGGGCAGCTTTCTGGATGGCTTTGGCTACTGCATCCGGATCAGGAAAACGATTTTTTCCTTTTTCAATGATGAAGTCAGTAAGCTCATGTAAGTCCATATTTGCCAGTGCTTCTGCGGAATCAAATTCATCGTAGACAGCAAGGGCAGTAGTGCTGAAGGTATCGCTGAATACCTTCTCCTGTGTCATCGTAGAATACTTCTTGAACAGCACATTCATGAATCGCTGCTTTTCTTTGATAAGATTCTGAACAGCGAAGAAACGTGCCCGTGTGAGGTTCTGGAGTGCTTTGTAGCGATAGTCTCCCAGATATACCTCTTTGTTGATTCTACCGAAACGCAGGCAGTCAGCAATAACAAAAGAGTCCACATAATCATTCTTTGGCAAGTCATTGTAAGCATCATGAAACTTTTTCACTTGCTTAGGATTGAGGACATGAATCTTTCTGTTAAACGGTGCCAGAGTGGCATCTTCCCTTAAGAAGTACACGAGATTGTCTCCATAAACAGAGGTTGCTTCAAGACCGATCAGAACCGTGTCAAGGGAATGTGAAGTTAAAGCAGAAAGAATTCTTTTTACCAACTGGGTAGAACCTTCATGAGAATTAGCAACAGAAAAGTTACTGTGCTTATCCCCATTCGGGAGCATTAAGTAAACGACATTGGATTTGCTGCTTACATCAATACCGACGTAAAGAGTGTTCATTGTGATCACCTTCTTTCGTTGTAGAATAAAGTGTTCAATCGGCTTGGTAAAACCCATGATCATGGAGCATCGACACCCTCGCATATAAGAATCCAGCTTAAGATGGACAGATGCGAAACCATACTGCTAAATGGTCGTCCATGTACTTAAGCAAACAGCCAGCCGGTTTGAAGCTAACGTCCATGTCAGGGGAACAGACTATCTATGAAGCAACCATTACTGGTTCAACAAGGAGAAAAAGAACTATTACCTGATTGACACTGGGACAATTATATCATGGGCTTTGCTAAGCCTATTGAACAGATATTTATTAAGTTATCGAGGTACATTTATGTATCTAAAAGATATTATACGAGGAGGAATGGAATGGGAAAAGAAATTATGATCCGTGACCTGACCTTTTCCTATGGCGGGAACGGAAATCAACTGGAACATATATCATTAGACATTGCC